>DASZYK010000100.1:0-5130 GCA_035545455.1 Steroidobacteraceae bacterium | reverse complement strand
AAGAGCTTCTGTCCGTCAACGAGCGCGACCCGCAACTCCTCCTCCTGAGTTGCATTCACTAGCATTCTTTTCATGTGCCCCTACTGTCTGAAATGGGGCCCGCAAGAAGGCGGGAGGCCGCGGCGCGAGCGCGTCGCGGCGGCGAAGATTCCTCACACTCGGCGCACGCTGACGCTGCGCGCGAGTCTCGATGTACGTGTCGATGCCCGCCTCACGAAGGGCAGGGTGCCGGAAAAGCTTCGGTGCTCTCAACCGGTGCCGCGGCCCGCGGAACCCTGAGCAAGGGGGTCCGACGCCGGCCGCGCGATCTTGTTGGCCCAAACGATGGCCTCTTCATGGAGGTCCAACTAACATGCGGCGCAGTGCGCCGCCCATTGGCGCGTCCGAACGACGGACGGCGCGCGGAGTATACTGTAAAGATCACTTTAGAAACAGCGCCTTACACTGAGGTCGACGTGCCAGAGGACGATTTCGGGTCTCCCCGGGGTGATGCCCCCTGCCAGGGACAGGGTCCGGCCGAGGCAAGCAGGGGCCGGGGCCATGGCGTGCGGCACCTCGAGGTCGAGGAGAGCGAGGCCGGCCAGCGCCTCGACAAGTACCTGGCCCGCCGGCTCGGCGATGTGCCGCGGACGCGGATATTCCGCATCATCCGCCGGGGTGAGGTGCGGGTGAATGGCCGGCGGGCCGGACCCGAGGCGCGGCTGAATGCCAATGACCGGGTGCGCATCCCCCCGCTCTGGGAGCAGTCCCAGGAAGCCGGAGCGCGGGCGCAGCGCGGTCCCCCGCCGGCAATGCTGGCGGCGGTCGAGCGGGCCATCGTTCAGGAGACCGATCGGCTCCTCATTCTCGACAAGCCGGCCGGGATTGCGGTGCACGGGGGCAGCGGCATCAGCTTCGGGGTCATCGAGGCGCTGCGGGCGCTGAAGCCGGGTGAGCCGCTCGAGCTGGCGCACCGGCTGGACCGGGACACGAGCGGCTGCCTGCTGGTGGCGCGCGATGCGGCGACGTTGCGGACCGCGCATGCGCTGCTTCGCGAAGGGCAGTGCGACAAGCGCTACCTGGTCCTGGTCGCGGGCAAATGGAATCTCGGCCACAAGCGGATCGACGTTCCCCTGCGGACCGATACCCGGGTCGGCGGCGAGCGGACGGTGCGCGCGGACGCCGCCGGCAAGCCCTCCGTGAGCGAGTTCCGGCCGGTACAGTTTTTCGGAAAATCGGCCACGCTGATGGAGGTGGCCCTGCACACCGGCCGCACCCATCAGATCCGTGTGCATGCGGCTTATGCGGGCCATCCGGTGGCCGGCGATGAGAAGTACGGCGATGCGCAATTCAACGCGCGGATGCGCGAGCTCGGGCTGACGAGGATGTTCCTCCACGCTCACAGCATGAGCTTCGAATGGCCCCAGGGCGGCACGCTGAGCGCCAGCGCGCCACTGCCTCCCGAGCTTGCCGCTGTGCTGGACCGGCTTCAGGGCCAGCGCAAAGGCAAGTGACAGCGCGGCCGTCCGGCGCCGACCCGGCCGCCTAGGGAACGGCGAAGCCGGCGCGTCTCAACGCACCGGCGAGCCAGATCAGCGGAAGACCGATGATGGCGGTCGGATCGCGGCTTTCGATGCTCTCGAAGAGAGAGATGCCGAGGCCTTCCACGCGGAATCCGCCCGCGCAATCGAACGGCCGCTCGCGCTCGACGTAGCGCTCGATCTCCTGGTCCGCGAGGCTGCGGAAGAATACCGTCGTGGTGTCGATGTGCACCATGCGGATGCCGGCCTGCGGGCCGATCACGGCGCAGCCGGTGTGGAAGCGGGCGCTCGAGCCGCTGGCGGCGGTGAGCTGGGCCCGGCAGCGGGCGGCGTCGCCCGGCTTCTCGAGGATCTTGCTGCCGAGCGCCGCGACCTGGTCGCTGCCGATGACCACCGCCTCGGGGCGGCGGGAGGCGATGGCCTGCGCCTTCGCGATCGAGAGACGCAGCGCCCGGTCCGGGGGCAGCTCCCCGGGCACGTTGTCCTCCGGTGTCTGCGGCGGCAGGGCGGTGAAGGGGACGCCGAGGCGCTCGAGGAGCGAGCGGCGGTAGGGGGAGGTGGAGGCGAGGATGAGCTCGGGCATGCAGGCTTCCGGAGAATTTCCCGGGGACATTCCCGGCGGATGCGGATCACGGCGCGTCGGCCGTCAAATCGCCGCGCGAAACAAAGACTTACCGCACGCCGGAGATTTTTGACTTGCCGATAGGCGATACCTATTATACGCGGCCCATGTCGCCGCCCTGGTCCCAGCCGCTCGATGTCGACCGGCTCGCCCGAGGCGAGGCCGAGGTCGACCTCGACGTTCCGCTGGCCGAGCTGCCGCGCCTGAAGGCGCGGGTGCCGGGCATCGGCGGGAGCGTGCGTGGCGCTGCGCGATTCGGGCAGCAGTCGGGCTTTGCCGTGGTGGATCTGTCACTCACGGGCAGCGCCAGGCTGCAGTGCCAGCGATGCATGCAGCCCATGACGGTTCCGATCGAGAGCACGACCCACGTGGCGCTGATCTCCTCGGAGGCGGACGCCGCCGAGGTGCCCGAAGAGCTCGAGCCGGTGCTCGCGCGCGAGGGGCGCATCAGCGCCGGGGAGCTGGTCGAGGAGGAGCTGCTGCTCGCGCTGCCGATCGTGCCGCTGCACGAGCAGCTGCGCGAATGCGCGGTGCCGGCCTCCGCGCCGCTCCTCGCCGAGGAGGCGCCGGAGCATGTGACGCAGCGGCCCTTTGCAGGGCTCGCCGAGCTGTTGAGACACAAGTAGTTGCAAGTTGGTTTGAATTAGCGCGCGCTTCGGGCGCACGAGGACATTATGCCTGTTCAGAAAAGTCGCAAGACGCCCTCGCGGCGCGGCATGCATCGCTCCCACGACGGGCTTTCGCCGCCCGCGCTCTCGACCGACCCGCAGTCGGGGGAGACGCACCTGCGCCATTGCATCACGCCGGATGGCTTCTATCGCGGACGCCGCGTGATCGAGAAGCCCGCCGAGACGGAAGACAAGGAATAGCTTCGTCCCGCTGAAGAGCGCCGCCGCGCGCCGTGCTGCCCATCGCCATCGACGTGATGAGCGGCGATCACCCGCCGCCCGAGTACGTTGCCGGAGCGCTGCGCGCTCTGCGCGAGGACGAGGGCTTGCGGGCGCTGCTCGTAGGTGATCCCGATCTCATCGGGGAGCGGGTCGCGCGCCTCCCGGAGACACTGCGCGCCCGCATCGAAGTGGTGGCGGCGAGTCAGGTCGTCACGATGAGCGAGAGCCCGCGCGAGGCGATCCGCCACAAGAAGGATTCCTCGATGCGGGTCGCGGTGGATCTCGTCAAGAGCGGCCGCGCCGCCGCCTGCGTGAGCGCCGGCAATACCGGCGCGCTCACCGCCATCGCGCACTTCGTGCTGAAGACCCTGCCCGGCGTGGAGCGGGCGGCGATCATCTCGGCCATCCCGGCCGCCCACGGGCACACCCACATGCTGGACCTCGGCGCGAATACCAAGGCGACGCCGGAGCAGCTGCTTCAATTCGCCGCGATGGGCGCCATCATCTCGCGCGACGTCTACGGGCTCGCCTCCCCGCGGATCGGCCTGCTCAATATCGGGGAGGAGGACATCAAGGGACACGAGGTGGTGCAGGCGGCGCATGCGCTGCTCGCCGTGAGCCATCTCAATTACGTCGGGTTCGTCGAGGGAGACGACATCTTCTCCGGCGATGTCGATGTGGTGGTCACCGACGGGTTCACGGGGAACGTGGCCCTGAAGACCATGGAGGGCGCCGCGGCCCTGATCGCAGACCGCATGCGCCAGGAATTCCGCGCCTCCTGGCTCAGCCGGCTGGCGGGGCTGGCCGCCCGCCCGGTGCTGCGCAGGGCGGCCGCCGGCCTCGATCCGCGCAGGTACAACGGCGCCTGCATGGTCGGCCTGACCGGCATCGTGGTAAAAAGCCACGGCAGAGCCGACGGTGTGGCCTTCGCCAGGGCCATCATCACCGCCGCGCTCGCTGCGCGGCGCGGACTGACCGCGCACATCGCACAGGCACTCGCAGCGCAGGCAGGCGAATCACTACAGGGCTCGACAACTTGAATCATTCGCGTATCGCGGGGACAGGCTCGTACCTTCCCGAGAAAGTTCTCACGAACTCCGATCTCGAGAAGATGATGGACACCAGCGACCAGTGGATCCGGGAGCGGACCGGCATCGAGCGGCGGCACATCGCCGCCAGCGGCGAGACCACCGTGGATCTGGCGGAGCATGCCGCGCGCGCCGCGCTGGATGCCGCGGGCGTCCGGCCGGCCGACGTCGACTTCATCGCCTTCGGCACCACGACCCCCGACATGATCTTCCCCAACTGCGGCGCGCTGCTGCAGGCACGGCTCGGCTGCCGCGGGGCTGCGGCCTTCAGCGTGGAGACCGCCTGCAGCGGCTTCATGTACGCGCTCTCCATCGCGGACAAGTTCGTGCGCTTCGGCGATGCCCGCCGGGCCCTCGTGATCGGCGCCGAGACGCTCTCGCGCATCACGGACTGGAGCGACCGCTCCACGGCCGTGTTGTTCGCCGACGGCGCGGGCGCCGTGCTGCTCGAGGCGGCGGATGAGCCGGGGATCCTGTCGACCCATCTGCATGCCGATGGCACGTACAAGGACCTCCTCTACTGCGGGGGAGGGCTCGCCGCCACCGCCGATCCGGCCAAGGCGCGCCGCGCCATCACCATGACCGGGAGCGAAGTGTTCAAGATCGCGGTGAGCACCCTCGGCCGCGCGATCGACGAGGCGCTCGCCGCGAATGCGCTCGACCGCTCGGCGATCGACTGGCTGGTGCCGCATCAGGCGAATCTGCGCATCATCCAGGCCACCGCGCGCAAGCTCGACATGCCCATGGATCGAGTGATCACCACGGTCCAGGAGCACGGCAATACCTCCGCGGCCTCCGTCCCCCTGGCCCTCGACGTCGGCGTCCGTGACGGCCGGATCAAGCGCGGCGACCTGCTGCTGCTCGAGGCCTTCGGCGGCGGAGTGACCTGGGGCTCGGCGCTGATCCGGTACTAGCTTAGCTAGCTAGATCAAACTCTGGCACCGTTCAAAAGCAAGCCGGTAAGCGGCCCAGGGCCGCTCCCTGGGCCGCGAGATCAAATGCGGTAAGAT
>DASZYK010000099.1:0-5097 GCA_035545455.1 Steroidobacteraceae bacterium | reverse complement strand
CTCGATGGCCCGCGTCCAGTGCGCGACCTCCTCCACCGTCATCGAGCCCGCCACCGTCAGCCGCGCGTCCTCGAACCCCCACAGGCCGACGTCGGTGAGATATTGCTCCCGCGAGAGCAGCGTGCCCTGACAGACCCGGCGCGGCGGAGGCGGAGCGCGCAGCTCGCCGGTCAGCCGCGCAATGAGCTCCCTCATCACCCACGCGGGAATGCGGGTCCGCTCGGACGGATACACGAAACCGAACAGGCCGAGATAGGAGAGAAGCACGCGCCAGTGCCGATCGAAGCGGTCGAGGAGCCGCCGCCAGTCGAGCCGCTCCGCGCAGGCGAGCAGCAGATGCATGATATCGGCGCCGTCGTAACGCTCCCGCTCCGTGATGAACGCCTTCGACCAGATCATCTCCTCCGGAGGACAGACGCTCACTTCGATTCCGAGCACCGTTCCCGCGACAGCGTGCTCGAACCAGGCGTCATCGACCTGCGACAGCCCGTTGCCGGAGCTGAAGATCACATCGATCGAGCCGTGCTCGCAGCTCGCCTTGCCGAGCCAGTGAGGAAATGTCAGCTCGGTGGCTATGCCGGCCGCGCCGAGCACGGCCATGACATCCCCGTAGTGCTCGCGCCGCACGAACACATCGAAGTCCTTCGTGTGCCGCTCGATGCGGGTGTAATGGTTCAGGGCGTAAGCGCCTCCGACCAGGAAGGGAATACCGGCCTCGAGCAGAAATCCCAGGGTTCGTAGATAGAACGCGCGGGCGCGCTCGTCGAGCTCCCCCTGACGCTCCTCGCTCGGCGGCATACGGATTGCTCCGATGGCGGGACTGCCCATGAGAGGAAGCAAGCGATGCGCCTGGCCGCCGCCGCAGACCTGCATGTGAAGAAGACCTCGCAGGGGGCGCTGCAGCCGCTCCTGGCGCCGGTCAACGACCATGCGGACGTGCTCCTGCTCTGCGGCGACCTCACCGACTACGGCCTGCGCGAGGAAGCGGCGATCCTGGCCAGGGAGCTCAACGCCGCCGTGCGCATTCCCGTGATCGCGGTCCTCGGCAACCACGACTTCGAGTCCGGGCAGCAGGAGGATGTCTGTCGCATCCTCACGGAGGCCGGCGTCAGGATCCTCGACGGCGAGGCGTACGAGATCGGCGGCGTGGGGATCGCCGGCGCCAAGGGCTTCTCGGGCGGCTTCGGCCGCGCGACGCTCGGCGCCTGGGGCGAGCAGGCGACCAAACGCTTCGTGCAGGAGGCGATCGAGGAGTCGCTGAAGCTCGAGGGCGCGCTGGCGCGGCTGCGCACGCGGCAGCGGATCGCGCTCTTGCACTACTCGCCGATCCGGGGCACCGTCGAAGGGGAGCCCCAGGACATCTTCCCGTACCTCGGCACGAGCCGGCTCGAGGAGCCGCTCAACCGGCACCCGGTCGACGTCGTCTTTCATGGGCACGCGCACCACGGCACGCCGGAAGGGCGGACGAGCACCGGCACGCCGGTGTACAACGTGGCCATGCCGCTCCTGCTGCAGAAATATCCGGACCGGCCGCCATTCCGGGTGGTGGAGCTGCCGGAGGCGCCGCCCTCGGAGACGGAGGCCGCGCTGACCAACGCGCGTCAGGCGGCGGGCAGCAAGCGGCCGCCGATCGTGGAAAGGCCTGCCGGCAATTCGGATCGCCATTGACGCATCCCTTCGCGGGGGCCTCGCCGCCGCGCCGCGGGGAATGCCGCTCAGCCGGCACCCCGCCCTGAGCCGGTTTTCGCTAAGCTCGCGTGATGGCCAGCCCTTATATCGAGCGGATTCTCAAGGCGCGCGTCTATGACGTCGCGATCGAGTCGCCTCTGGACGAGGCGCCCCGGCTCTCGCGGCGGCTGGGAAACCGCGTGCTGCTCAAGCGCGAGGATCTGCAGCCGGTGTTCTCGTTCAAGCTGCGCGGGGCCTATAACCGTATCGCGCATCTGTCGGATGCGGCCGCGAGCCGCGGAGTAGTCTGCGCCTCGGCGGGCAATCACGCGCAGGGGGTGGCACTGGCGGCACGGCGACGCGGCATCCCGGCGGCGATCGTGATGCCGCGCACGACCCCGCAGATCAAAGTGCAGGCGGTCATCGACCTCGGCGGCGAGGTCGTGCTGCACGGCGATGACTACGACACGGCGCTCGAGCGGGCGCTGGAGCTCGCGCGGGAGCGCAATCTCGTCTTCGTCCACCCCTTCGACGATCCGGACGTCATCGCGGGACAGGGCACGATCGGGGTGGAGCTGCTGCGGCAGACGGGCGGCAACCTCGATGCGATCTTCGTGCCGGTGGGCGGCGGGGGCCTCATCGCCGGGATCGCGGTGTACGTGAAGTTTCTGTACCCCGGCATCCGCATCGTCGGCGTGGAGCCGGAGGACGCCGCCGGTATGTACGAGTCGCTGAAAGCGGGCCGGCGGGTCACTCTGGACCGCGTCGGAATCTTCGCCGACGGCGTCGCGGTGAGACGGGTGGGAGAGGAAACGTTCGCGCTCTGCCGCGGCCTCGTCGACGAGATCGTGCTGCTGGACACCGATGAGATCTGCGCCGCCATCCAGGACGTGTTCGAGGACACCCGCTCCATCGTGGAGCCCGCCGGCGCGCTGGCGGTCGCGGGCCTGAAGAAATACATCGCCCGCGAGGGCTGGCGGGACAAGCGCGTCGTCGCGATCAACAGCGGTGCCAACATCAACTTCGACCGCCTGCGGCACGTCGCGGAACGCGCCGATCTCGGCGGCGAGCGCGAGGCGCTCCTCGCGGTCACGATCCCGGAGCGCCCCGGCAGCTTCCTCCGCTTCTGCGAGATGCTCGGCAACCGCAGCGTCACGGAGTTCAACTACCGTTACGAGAGCGAGCGGGCCGCGCAGATCTTCGTCAGCTTCGGGCTCGCCCAGGGTCGGGCGGAGAAGGACGCCGTGGTGCGCGCCCTGCGCGACGCCGGCTATGCGGTCACCGACATGACCGACAACGAGATGGCCAAGCTCCACGTGCGCTACATGGTGGGTGGCCACGCGCGCGGCATCCGCGACGAGCTGCTGTACCGCTTCGAATTCCCGGAGCGTCCCGGAGCGCTCCTCCGGTTCCTCCAGGCGGTGGGCGGCCGCTGGAACATCAGCCTGTTCCACTACCGCAACCACGGTTCCGACTACGGCCGAGTGCTGGCCGGAATCCAGGTGCCGTCAGGCGAGCGCGCGGATTTCCTGCAGCATCTGAACGAGCTGCACTACGCGTACGCGGAGGAAACGGACAATCCGGCCTACCGGATGTTCCTGGGAGCCTGAGAGGCCGGGTCGCATCGACGCTGAGCGCCGACCCTGCCGGTCAGCTCAGCACGACCAGCAGATCCTTCGCATCGACCTGCTGCCCTGGATTGACCAGCACCTCCGCCACCTCGCCATCCGACTCCGCGCGCACCGCCGTCTCCATCTTCATCGCTTCCAGCGTGACGAGCAGATCGCCGCGTGCCACCTTGCGGCCGGCGGCCACCGCGACCGTGGCGATGGTCCCGGGCATGGGCGCGCCGATCTGCCTGGGATTGCCGGGCTCCGCCTTGCGTTGCGGCGGCCGCTTGGCGACCTGGCTGCGGTCGGGCACGCGCACGGAGCGCGGCTGGCCGTTGAGCTCGAAGAACACGGTCCGGGTGCCGTCCTCGTGTATGTCGCTGGAGGTGACGTAGCGCACGATCAGCGTCTTGCCGCGCTCGAGCTCCACGCTCACTTCCTGGCCTGCCTCCATACCGTAGAAGAACACGGCGCTCGGCAGAATGCCGACGTCCCCGTACTGCGCCCGCTCGGCGGCGTAGTCGAGCCACACGCGCGGGTACATCAGGTAGGAGGCCAGGTCGTCGTCGGTCACCGGCCACGGCACCTTCTGTTGGATCTTCGCGCGCTCGGCCTCGAGGTCGACCGGCGGCATCTCGGCGCCCGGACGCCGGGTGAGCGGCTTGGCGCCTTGCAGCACCTTGCGCTGCAGCGCCTCGGGGAAGCCGCCGTAGGGCTGGCCGAGATCACCGCGGAAGAGCTGCACCACCGACTCCGGGAATGGCACATCGACGTGCGGATCGAGCACCTGCTTCGGTGTCAGGCCGCTGGTCACCATGAGGAGCGCGAGATCGCCGACGACCTTCGATGTCGGAGTCACCTTGACGATGTCGCCGAACATCTCGTTGACGTCCGCGTACGCCTGGGCGACATCCGGCCAATGCGCGTTGTCGATCCCCAGCGAGCGGGCCTGCTCGCGCAGGTTGGTGTACTGTCCGCCGGGCATGCCGTGCACGTACACCTCCGAGGCGCCGGAACGGATGTCGCTCTCGAATGCGGCGTAGAGTCTGCGCACCTGCTCCCAATAGGAGGACAGCAGGCGAAGCTTCGCCGGATCCACGCCGGAATCGCGCGGTCCGTGACGCAGCGCCTCGACGATCGAACCGAGGTTGGGCTGCGATGTCAGGCCGCTCATCGCATCGATGGCGCCATCGACCGCATCGGCGCCGGCCTCCACCGCGGCGAGCACGCTGGCGGCGGCGATGCCGCTGGTATCGTGGGTGTGGAAATGCACCGGCAGCCCGATCTCCTCCTTCAGAGCCTTCACCAGCGTGTAGGCGGCGCGCGGACGGCAAAGTCCCGCCATGTCCTTGATGCCGAGCACGTGGGTGCCGGCGGCCTTGAGCTCGCGCGCGAGCCTCAGGTAGTAATCCAGCGTGTATTTCTTCTCCCGCGGATCGCTCAGGTTGCCGGTGTAGCAGATCGCCGCCTCGCAGAGCTTGCCCGACTCCAGCACCGCCTCTATGGGCAGCACCATGTTCTCGACCCAGTTGAGCGAGTCGAAGATGCGGAACACGTCGATGCCGCGCTCCGCGGCGCGCGCGATGAAGAACCGCACCACGTTGTCGGGATAGTTGGCATAGCCGACGGCATTGGCCGAGCGCAGCAGCATCTGCAGCAAGAGGTTCGGCACCCGCTCGCGCAGCATCGTCAGCCGGTGCCACGGGTCTTCCTTCAGAAACCTCATCGCCACGTCGAAGGTCGCCCCGCCCCAGCACTCCAGCGAGAAAAGCTGCGGCAGCAGGCTCGCGTAGTAGGGGGCGATGGCGGCCATGTCGAT
>DASZYK010000098.1:0-9894 GCA_035545455.1 Steroidobacteraceae bacterium | reverse complement strand
GGCTCCCGCGCCGGCGCCGCAACGCCTCTCTCCGAGCACACCCGGCGGGAGATCGACCATTGGATCGCGAAGTTTCCGCCCGGCAGGCAGCGCTCCGCGTGCATCGCGGCGCTGCGCGCCGCGCAGGAGCAGAACAAAGGCTACCTCACGGTCGAGCTGATGGACGCCGTGGCGGCGTACCTGAAGCTGCCGCCCATCCAGGTCTACGAGGTCGCGAGCTTCTACTCCATGCTCGAGACCCACCCGTGCGGGCGCCACCACGTCAGCATCTGCACCAACATCTCGTGCATGCTGAACGGCGCCGAGGATCTCGTGGCGCACGCGGAGCGCAAGCTCGGCATCAAGCTCAACGAGAGCACCCCCGACGGGCGCATCTTCCTCAAGCGCGAGGAGGAGTGCCTCGCGGCCTGCACCGGCGCGCCGATGATGATGGTCGATCACGTCTTTCACGAGCATCTCACCCCGGAGAAGCTCGATCAGATACTCGATGAGCTGAAATAGCGCCATGGCCGTAAGCCCCGACAAGATGAACCTCGTCGTGTTCGAGCCGCTGAAGCTCGAGCGCTCCTGGGAGCTCGCGACGTACCGCAGGATCGGCGGTTACGAGGCATGGGAGAAGATCCTGGCCGAGAAGCCGCCGCGCGAGCAGATCATCGACGCCGTCAAGGCATCCGGCCTGCGCGGCCGCGGCGGCGCCGGGTTCCCCACGGGCACGAAGTGGAGCTTCATGCCGCGCAACTCTCCGGTGCAGAAGTACCTCGTCTGCAATTCCGACGAGAGCGAGCCCGGCACCTGCCACGACCGCGACATCCTGCGCTACAACCCGCACGCCCTGATCGAGGGCCTCGCCATCGGCGGCTATGCCACCAACACCACGGTCGCCTACAACTATATCCGCGGCGAATTCCTCGGGGAGCCGGTGCCGCGCTTCGAGGCGGCGCTGAAGGAGGCCTATGACGCCGGCCTCCTCGGCAGGAACATCCGCGGCACCGGGATCGACTTCGACATCCATACCTTCGTCGGAGCGGGCGCCTACATCTGCGGCGAGGAGACGGCGCTCCTCGACTCGCTCGAGGGCAAGACCGGCAAGCCGCGCTTCAAGCCGCCCTTCCCGGCCAACTTCGGCCTCTACGGCCAGCCGACCACGATCAACAACACGCAGAGCTTCGCCTCGGTGCCGACGATCCTGCGCAAAGGCCCGCAGTGGTTCGCCTCGCTGGGGCCGGCGAACTCGGGCGGTACCGTGATCTTCTCGGTGTCGGGCCATGTGGAGAAGGCCGGCAATTTCGAGCTGCCGCTCGGCGTGCCGTTCAAGGATCTGCTCGATCTCGCCGGGGGAGTGCGCGGCGGGCGGCGCCTGAAGGCGGTGATCCCGGGCGGCTCCTCCGTGCCGGTGGTGCCGGGCGAGGTGATGCTCAAGCTCAACATGGACTACGACTCGCTGCGCGCCGCGGGCTCGGCGATCGGCTCCGCGGCCGTCATCGTCATGGACGAGACCACCTGCATGGTGAGGGTGCTCGAGCGCATCTCGCGCTTCTACATGTCGGAGTCCTGCGGCCAGTGCACCCCCTGCCGCGAGGGCACGGGCTGGATGAACCGGCTGGTGAAGCGGGTCCTCGCGGGGCAGGCGCGGCGCGAGGAGCTCTCGCTCCTCGTGGACGTCGCCAACCGCATCGAGGGGCACACCATCTGCGCGCTCGGGGACGCGGCGGCCTGGCCGGTGCAGAGCTTCCTCAAGCACTTCCGCCACGAGTTCGAGTACATGATCGATCACGGCGGCCGCAGCATCGTCGCGGACCAGCTCGGAGCGCGGGCGGCATAACATGGCTGAAGAATTCGTCAACGTCGAGATCAACGGCAAGCCGGTCAAGGCCCGCAAGGGCGAGATGATCATCCGCGTCACCGACGCGAACGGCGCCTACGTGCCGCGCTTCTGCTATCACGACAAGCTGTCCGTCGCGGCCAATTGCCGCATGTGCCTGGTGGAGGTGGAGAAGGCGCCGAAGCCCATGCCGGCGTGCGCGACGCCGGTCGCCGAGGGCATGAAGATCTTCACCGACTCGCCGCGGGCCATCGGCGCGCAGCGCGCGACCATGGAGTTCCTGCTGATCAACCATCCGCTCGACTGCCCGATCTGCGACCAGGGCGGGGAGTGCGAGCTGCAGGACCTGGCGGTGGGCTTCGGCCGGGACATCTCCCGCTTCACCGAGCGCAAGCGCTCGGTGCAGGACGAGAACCTGGGTCCCCTCATCGCCACCGACATGACGCGGTGCATTCACTGCACCCGCTGCATCCGCTTCACCGAGGAGATCGCCGGCATCCAGGAGCTCGGCATGATCGGCCGCGGCGAGCAGATGAAGGTACGTACCTACATCGAGAAGACGGTCGACCATGAGCTCTCGGGCAACGTGATCGATCTCTGTCCGGTCGGCGCGCTCGTCTCCAAGCCCTACCGCTTCACCGCACGGGCCTGGGAGATGATGTCCGTCCCGCTCGTCTCGCCGCACGACGGCACGGGCAGCAACCTCTTCGCACACGTGCTGCGCGGGCGCTTGATGCGCGTCGTGCCGCGCGAGAACGAGGCGATCAACGAGACCTGGATCGCCGACCGCGACCGCTTCAGCTACGAAGGAATCTACAGCGACGATCGCCTGCAGCGCCCGATGATCCGTCAGGGGGGCGCCGGCGAGGGCCAGTGGGTCGAGACCGACTGGGAAACCGCCCTCGCCCGAGCCGCCGAGGGATTGCGCGGTCGGGGCGCGGACCTCGGCGTGCTGGCGAGCGCCTCCGCGACGCTCGAGGAGCTTTACCTGGCCGGCCGCATCGCTCGCGGCCTCGGCAGCGGCAACATCGACTCGCGGCTTCGTCAGCGCGATTTCCGTGATCAGGAGGCGGATCCCCTCTATCCGAGCCTCGGGCTGCGCATCGCGGACATCGACTCGCTGCAGGGCTTGCTCCTCGTCGGCTGCAACCTGCGCCGCGAGGCGCCCATCCTGGCGCACCGCGTGCGCAAGGCGGCGCGCCGGGGCGCCAAGGTGGCGCTGCTGAATCCGGCGGTCTTCAACTACTACTTTCCGGTCGCGGCATATCTGCAGTCGGCGCCGGCGGCTCAGGTGGCCGATCTCGCGGCCGTTCTGCGCGCCGCCGCGGAAGCCGCGGCCGCCTCGGTGCCGCCGCACCTCTCGGCCGTGGTCGACGGTGCGCAGGTCGGCCAGCAGCATCGGGATGCGGCCGCCGCGCTCGCATCCGGCGAGAAGCGTGCCCTGTGGTTGGGGGCCCTCGCTCTGCGCCATCCGCGCTATGCGGACTTGAGGGCGCTCGCTGCAGCACTGGCGCAGGTGACGGGCGCCTCCCTCGGCGTGCTGGCGGAGGGCGCGAATGCTGCCGGAGCGCATCTCGCCGGCGCCGTGCCTCACCGGGAGGCGGGCGGCAAAGCGGTCAGCGCCGCCGGGATGACGGCAGCCGACATGTTGGCGACGCCCCTCAAATCCTACCTCCTGGCCGGCGGCGTCGAGCCGTGGGCCGACTCGCCGGGCAGCGATGCCGCACGCACGCTGGGCCGGGCGGAGCTCGTCGTGGCCATTACGCCGTTCGCCAGCGAGACTTTGCGCAAGGTCGCCCATGTCCTTCTGCCGGCGGGCTCGTTCGCCGAGACTTCAGGGACTTACGTCAACCTCGAAGGCGTATGGCAGGCCCAGACCGGCGCGGCCGCTCCCGTCGGGGAGTCGCGCCCCGGCTGGAAGATCCTGCGGGTGCTCGGCAATCTGCTCGGCCTTGCCGGTTTCGACTACCAGTCATCGGAAGACATCAGGGATGAGTTGGCGACGCTGGTCGGCGCGCCGACGGCGTATTCGGCGCCGGCCTATGCGGGCAGGCACGCGGTCGGGCGGCAGGAGGGCGGCCAGGTTGCGCAGGGCGTCATCGACGTTCCGATGTATCAGATCGATGCGCTGGTGCGCAGAGCTCCCTCCCTGCAAAGAACGATCGAAGGCCGCGCACCCGCGGTGACGTACTGATGATGCCGCAAAATTTCGCCACTGCCTGGGGTGCGCTCCCGGGCACGGTCCGGACGACGGTGTGGATCGTGATCGTCACGGTCGCTCTCATCCTCTGTGTCGCGTACCTCACCCTGTGGGAGCGGAAAGTCATCGGCTGGATGCAGCTGCGCCGGGGGCCGAACCGCGTGCGGATCTTCGGCCTCTTCCCCGGCCTCGGACAGCCGTTCGCGGACGTGTTCAAGCTGCTGGCGAAGGAAGTGATCGTTCCGACCAATTCCAGCAAGTTCCTGTTCCGTGTGGCGCCGATGCTCGCTCTCGTGCCGGCGTTCGCGGCCTGGGCGGTGATCCCGCTCTCTCCGCGGCTCGTCATCTCCAACGCCAACGCGGGACTGCTGTACCTGCTTGCGCTCACCTCGACGGGCATCTACGGCGTCATCATCGCCGGCTGGGCGGCCAATTCGAAGTACGCCATGCTCGGAGCGATGCGCTCGGCCGCGCAGATGGTCGCCTATGAGATCGCGATGGGGTTCGCGCTGGTGGGCGTGCTGATGGCCGCCGGCAGCATGAACCTCGGCGTCATCGTGCGCACCCAGGAAGGCGGGTTCCTCTCCTGGAACTGGTTCTGGCTGTTTCCGCTTCTGATGGTCTACTTCATTTCCGGAGTCGCGGAGACCAACCGCGCGCCGTTCGACGTGGCCGAGGGAGAGTCGGAGATCGTTGCGGGCTTCCACGTCGAGTACTCGGGGATCGCCTTCGCGCTCTTCTTCCTCGCCGAGTACGCCAACATGATCCTGATCTCGGCGCTGACGGCCGTGTTCTTCTTCGGCGGATGGCTGTCGCCGTGGCAGGGCTGGCCGGGCATCGGCGGCACGATCCTCGGCGAGCCGAGCTTCTTCTGGCTCGCCCTCAAGATCTTCGTGTTCCTGTTCGTGTTCCTGTGGTTCCGGGCCACCTTCCCGCGCTACCGCTACGACCAGATCATGCGGCTCGGCTGGAAGGCGCTGATTCCCGTGACGCTCGTGTGGATCGGGGTGGAGATGGTGCTCGCGCACTATCACGTCGGCCCCTGGGCCCGGCCCTGGTTCCAGTAAAGGAGGCGAGGCGATGGTCAATCCGCTGAAAACGTATCTCATGCCGGAGATGATCAAAGGGCTGGCGGTCACCGCGCGCACCTTCTTCCAGCGCAAGTACACGCTCAACTACCCGGAGGAGAAGACCCCGCAATCACCGCGCTTCCGCGGGTTGCACGCGCTGCGCCGGTATGCCAACGGCCAGGAGCGCTGCATCGCCTGCAAGCTCTGCGAGGCCGTCTGCCCCGCCGTGTGCATCACTATCGACTCGGACGTGTCGCAGGACGGCACCCGGCGCACTACGCGCTACGACATCGACCTCTTCAAGTGCATCTACTGCGGCTTCTGCGAGGAGGCCTGCCCGGTGGATGCCATCGTGCTCACCCGCATCCACGAGTACCACATGGAGCACCGGGGCGAGAACATCATGAGCAAGGACAAGCTGCTCGCGGTAGGCGAGCGCTACGAGGCGATGATCGCCGCCGACAAGGGCGCGGATGCGCCTTACCGGTGAGGCGGCGCTCGAGGCGTAAACCATGCTAGTCCAGATCCTCTTCTACATCTTCGGCACGCTGCTCGTCGCCAGTGCGCTCGGACTGATCACCGCGCGCAACCCGGTGTACTCGGCGCTCTTCCTCGTGGTCTGCTTCTTCAACTCCGCGGTGATCTGGCTGCTCACCGAGGCGGAGTTCCTCGCCATCGTGCTCGTGCTCGTCTACGTGGGCGCGGTGATGGTGCTCTTCCTCTTCGTCGTGATGATGCTCGACATCAACCTCGCGGAGTTGCGGCGCGGCTTCACCCGCTTCGCCTGGCTCGGGTGGATCACCGCCCTGGCAGTGATCGGGGAGATCGTCGGGGTCGTCTGGTCGCACGGGCTCACCGGTCTCGATGTCAGCCGCGGCACGATCCCGGAGCCGGAGGGCTTCAGCAACACGCTCGCGCTCGGCCAGGTCATCTATACGCGCTACGCCTATCCGTTCGAGCTCGCCGCGATGCTGCTCCTCGTGGCGATCGTGGCGGCCATCGCGCTCACCATGCGCCAGCGCAAGGGCGCCAAGGTCCAGGACATCTCGCGCCAGGTGTCGGTGCGGGCCGCCGACCGCGTACGTATCGTCAAAGTCGAGGCGGAGAAGCGCACGTGATCACCTTGGCCGACCTGCTCACCCTCTCGGGGGTGCTGTTCGCGCTGGCCGTGGCCGGCATCTTCCTCAACCGCAAGAACGTCATCCTGCTGCTCATGTGCGTGGAGCTGCTGCTGCTCGCGGCCAACTTCAACTTCATCGCCTTCTCACGCGTCCTGGGCGACATCAACGGCCAGGTGTTCGTATTCTTCGTGCTGACCGTGGCCGCGGCGGAGGCGGCGATCGGGCTCGCCATCCTGGTCGTGCTGTTCCGGGAGCGGCGCAGCATCAACGTCGAAGACCTGAATACCATGCGAGGCTGACGCCCAATGAATCCGCACCTGCTGATCGCCATTCCCCTGCTGCCGCTCGTGGCTGCCGTGATCGCGGGCCTCGGCGGGCGCGTCATCGGGCGCGCGGGCGCGCACACCGTCACCATCATCGGTGTCGCGGTCTCCTGCGTCCTGTCGATGTACGTTCTCAAGCAGCTGTACGCGGACGGCGTCCCGACGTTCAACGGGCCGGTGTACACCTGGGCGCTGAGCGACGGCGTGCACATCGACGTGGGCTTCCTCATCGACCGTCTGAGCGTGCTCATGATGGCGGTGGTGACCTTCGTGTCGCTTTGCGTGCACGTCTACACCATCGGGTACATGAGAGACGACCCGGGCTATATCCGCTTCTTCAGCTACATCTCGCTGTTCACCTTCTCGATGCTGATGCTCGTGATGTCGAACAACTTCATGCAGCTCTTCTTCGGCTGGGAGGCTGTCGGCGTGGTCTCGTACCTGCTGATCGGCTTCTGGTACACCCGGCCGAGCGCCATCTTCGCCAACCTCAAGGCCTTCATCGTCAACCGCATCGGTGATTTCGGCTTCATCATCGGCATCGCGGCCGTGTTTTCCTACACCGGCTCGCTCTCCTACGATGCGGCCTTCACCGCCGCGCCGCACCTGGCGCATGCGGCCGTTCCGATCACCGCGGCGACCAGCTTCAACGCGCTCACCCTCATCTGCATCTGCCTCTTCATCGGCGCCATGGGCAAGTCCGCGCAGGTGCCGCTGCACGTCTGGCTGCCGGATTCGATGGAGGGCCCGACGCCGATCTCGGCGCTGATCCATGCGGCAACCATGGTGACGGCGGGTATTTTCATGGTGGCCCGCATGTCGCCGCTGTTCGAGTACTCGGATACGGCGCTTTCGTTCGTGCTGGTCATCGGGGCGACGACGGCCTTCTTCATGGGCCTGATCGGCGTGGTCAACAACGACATCAAGCGCGTGATCGCCTACTCGACGCTCTCGCAGCTCGGCTACATGACGGTGGCGCTCGGGGTGTCGGCTTACAGCGCGGCGATCTTTCACCTGATGACGCATGCCTTCTTCAAGGCGCTGCTGTTCCTTGCGGCCGGCTCCGTCATCATCGGGATGCACCACGAGCAGGACATGCGCAAGATGGGCGGTCTCGGCAAGTACATGCCGATCACCGCCACCACCTGCTGGATCGGCGGCCTTGCGCTGGTGGCGACGCCGTTCTTCTCCGGCTTTTACTCGAAGGATGCGATCATCGAGGCGGTGGGCCAGTCGCATCGCTACGGCAGCACGTACGCCTACTGGTGCGTGCTGCTCGGCGCCTATGTCACGTCTCTATACACGTTCCGCCTGCTCTTCATGACCTTCCACGGGAAGGAGCGCTTCCGCCATGCGGACGCGGGGTATGACCATGAGGGCTCGAAGACGGTCGGGCACGAGGAGGAGCAGGAGACGCCCGCGGGCGGCGCGCCGGAAGACGTGCACGGAGGCGCCCACGCGCACGCCACAGCGGCCGCGCATCCCGAGCATGGCCGTCATCCGGTGGACCCGCACGAGAGCCCCTGGGTGGTCACCGTGCCGCTGATCGCGCTCGCGATCCCTTCGCTCATCGTCGGCTACTTCACGGTCGGGCCAGTGCTGTTCGGCAGCTACTTCGGCCATTCCATCTTCGTGCTGCCGGCCAACAACATCATCGGCGCGATGGCGCGGGAGTTTCACGGACCGGGGCAGCTCGGCTTCCACGGCTTCCTCGGGGCGCCGTTCTGGCTGATGGTGGCGGGATTTGTGACGGCGTGGGCGTGCTACATCTGGCGTCCGTCGCTGGCTGACCAGGCGGCGCACACCCTCGGCTGGCTGCGCACGCTCCTCGTCGAGAAGTACTACTTCGACTGGATCAACGAGAAGATCATCGCGCCGCTCGCGCGCGGTGTCGGTTTCGGCCTGTGGAAGGTGGGCGACCAGGGCATCATCGACGGCGCGCTGGTCAACGGCTCCGCGGCATCGATCGGCTGGCTGGGCGGCGTCGTCAGGAAGGTGCAGAGCGGGTATCTCTACTCGTACGCCTTCTGGATGGTGATCGGGCTGGCGGCTCTGCTCGGTTGGTTCCTGGCGCGCGGCTGAAGAAAGCACGAGAATGCAAGCACATCTGCTGTCCATCCTGGTCTGGCTGCCGATCGCCGCCGGCATTGCCGTGCTCCTCCTCGGGGAGAGCCGCCTCGCCGCCGGCCGCTGGCTGGCGCTGCTCGCTTCCATTGCGACGCTCATCATCTCCCTGCCGCTGCTCGCGGACTTCGACACGCAGACTGCGGCCTACCAGTTCGTGCAGAAGACGCCCTGGATCCCGCGGTTCGACGCTTTCTACGCGCTGGGCGTGGACGGCATCTCGCTGCCGCTCGTGGTGCTCACCGCGCTGATGACCGTGCCTGTGATCATCGCCGCCTGGACCGTGGTCAAGGCGCGCGCCGCGCAGTACTTCGCGGCCTTCCTCATCATGGAGGGACTGATGATCGGGGTGTTCTCCGCCACCGATGCGCTCCTCTTCTACTTCTTCTGGGAAGCCATGCTGATTCCGATGTTCCTCATCATCGGCATCTGGGGCGGCCCGCGGCGTGTCTACGCCACCATCAAGTTCTTCCTCTATACGTTTCTCGGCTCGGTCTTCATGCTGGCGGCCCTCATCTACCTGTACGTCAAGGCGGGCGGCTACTCGATCGCGAGCTTCCAGGCGCTGCCGCTGACGCTGGTGGAGCAGCGCTGGATCTTCGCGGCGTTCATGCTTGCCTTCGCGGTGAAGGTACCCATGTGGCCGGTGCACACCTGGCTGCCCGACGCGCACGTCGAGGCCCCGACGGGCGGATCGGTCATCCTCGCCGCCATCATGCTGAAGATGGGCGGCTACGGATTCCTGCGCTTCAGCCTGCCCATCACTCCCGATGCCTGCCGCGAGCTCTACCCGCTGGTCGTGACGCTATCGCTCATCGCCATCATCTACATCGGCTTCGTCGCCATCGTGCAGGCGGACATGAAGAAGCTCATCGCGTACTCCTCGATCGCGCACATGGGCTTCGTGACCCTCGGCGCCTTCGTGGTGTTCGAGATCGTCCGCACGACCGGCCAGGTGCAGGGCGCCGCCATGGGGATGGACGGCGCCATGGTGCAGATGATCTCCCACGGCCTCATCTCCGGCGCGCTCTTCCTCTGCGTCGGGGTGCTCTATGACCGGATGCACACTCGCGAGATCTCCGCGTACGGCGGGGTGATCAACACGATGCCGATCTTCGCCGCCTTCATGGTGTTGTTCGGACTCGCCAACAGCGGATTGCCCGGCACGTCGGGATTCGTCGGGGAGTTCCTGGTGATCATTGCGGCTTTCAAGGCGAGCTTCTGGTCCTCGTTC
>DASZYK010000097.1:0-12545 GCA_035545455.1 Steroidobacteraceae bacterium | reverse complement strand
CGTAGTCGCATTGATCACCGAGTCGTAGTTGGGCGAGCCCGGCAGCGCCTCGACCGGCGTCCACACCCCGTTCACCATGCCGCCCGGGATGAGGTTGGCGATCGGTATGCCATCGCTCCCGCGGAGCTGCGCGACCGCGTTCTTCTGCGAGCCGTTGTCATGGTTGTAGCGGACCCCGGCGCGCAGCTTCACCTTGCGGGTCACGCGGTAGCTCGCATCGGAATATGCCGCCCAGCTGTTGGAGAGCTGGTCGAAGTGGTTGTAGTACCGGCAGCCCCCATTGATGAGAAAGCCCGCCGCGTAGCCCACCCCGGGGCCGAAGGAGTTGGCCACGCAATCGCGATAGTCGCCGAAGACGTTCAGGCTCGGGTCGTTGTAGAACTGGTTCTCGGTCGAGTTGTACACAAACTCGTGCTGGTAAAAGAGGCCGGCGATGAAGTTGAAGGGCCCGGTGCCGGAGGAGGTGAGCCGCAGCTCCTGCGTCGCCTGACGCGTCGTGCCGTAATACGGAATCTTGAAGATGCCGATCGGGGCCCCGTCGGTTCCCTCGGGGTTGAACAGGAAACCCTCCGACCAGGAGCTGATGGAGGTCAGGGTAAGCGCCGGCGACATCTTCCAGTCCGCGGTCAGTGAAACCGACTGGTTGTCCTGCCGGCGCTTGGGCGTGTAGTTCTGCGCGATCTGGTCCGCGGCGAGCGGCGTGCCCGACAGTGCTCCGGTCGTCGTGCGATAGTAGCCCACGAAGCCCACTCCGCCGGGCGCGCACCCGGCCGCTATGGGCGGGGTGACGCAGCCGTCCATGATGGCGTAGTTCTGCGGGTCCTGCATGCTCTTGGCATAGCGCAGCACCAGCTGCAGATCGTCGGTGGGCGTGTAGAGCAGGCTCAGCCTGACGCCATACTGGTTCACGCCTTCGAGGTCCGGGTGTCCCGGCAGGATGTTGTGCACGAACCCGTTCACCTTGGTGTACGTGAGGGCGAGCCGCGCCGCGAGCTTGTCCTGGATCAGCACCCCGTTGAGGGCGCCGTTGGCCTCCTGCCGCCCGTAATTGCCCGCCCCGAGGGTGAAGTAGCCTTCGTTGTGGAACTGCGGCCGCCTGGTAATGAAGTTGATGGCGCCGCCGGTCGCGTTCTTGCCGTAGAGGGTGCCCTGCGGACCACGCAGCACCTCGATGCGCTCCAGGTCGAACATGTCGACCCCCATGAGCGCGATGTTGCCCTCGTACACCTGGTCGACGTACACGGCGATCGGGCCTTCCTGGCTCAGGCTGTAGTCGAGCATGGAGACGCCGCGCAGGGCGTAAAGCGGGGCGCCCTCACCGACGATGCCGTTGGCCTGCAGGTTGGGCACGTGCGAGACGAGATCGGACGGTGTGTCCATCTTGATCTGCCCCAGCTCGGCGGAGGTGAAGGCCGTGAGCGATGCGGGCACCTCCTGCAGGTTCTGGGTGCGCTTCTCCGCGGTGACCACGACTTCCTGCAGACCGATTGCCGGTGTAATCGCGGCGGACGCATCCGCTTGCTGCGCATGGACGGATTGCGACCACAGGCACGGCCCGATGGCTGCACCGACGATCGCCGCGGCGGTCTGCCTTCGACGAGATGTTTTCATGCGCACTCCCCCTCGATTGGCGCCGGCTCAGGACACCGGCACGCTGTTATGGCCGTGTACGGGCCCGTAATGGTTCTGCGGACCGGGCGTCGCCATTGCGCCTACGCCGCGTAGTTGATGCAGAGCGACTTGCTTTCGAGATACGAGTAGACGGCTTCCTTGCCGAGCTCCCTGCCCCACCCGGATTGCTTGTAGCCGCCGAACGGCATGGCTGCATCGAGAACATTGTGGCAGTTGACCCACACCGTTCCGGCGCGCAGCTTCGGCGCGAGCGCGAACACCTTCCGGACATCGCGCGTCCATATGCTGGCGCCGAGACCGTAGATCGAGTCATTCGCCAGCCGCGCCACTTCCGCCAGGTCCTCGAACGGTTTCACCACCAGAACCGGCCCGAAGATCTCCTCACGCAGGATGCTCATGTCATCCGCTACATTGGCGAACACGGTCGGCTCGATGTAATAACCCGGCAGTTCCAGCCGCCGCGCTCCGGCAACCGCGGATGCTCCGGCGGACAGTCCCTGCGCGATGTAACTCATGACACGCTCGCGCTGCGCCGCCGAAACCAGCGGCCCGAGCTCCGCCTGAGGATCGAGCCCCGGCCCCAGTCGCAGCGCCTTCGCCTTGGCGGCGACGCCCTCGAGAACCCGCTCGAACTGGGGCTTGGCGACGTAGAGGCGCGATCCCGCGCAACAGACCTGTCCCTGATTGAAGAAGATGCCCGAGGCGACGCCGGCGATGGCCGTGTCGGGGTCCGCGTCATCGAGCACAATGGCGGGCGACTTGCCGCCGAGCTCCACGGTGACCTTCTTCATGTTGCCGGCCGCGGCGCGCACGATGAGACGCCCGACTTCCGTGGAGCCGGTGAAGGTGATCTTGTCGACACCGGGATGCTCGGCGAGCGCCGCTCCGGCCGTCGGCCCCATTCCGGTGACGATATTCAACACGCCGGGCGGCAGGCCGGCTTCGAGCGCGATCTCCCCGAGCCGCAGGGCGGTCAGGGGCGTCTCCTCGGCTGGCTTCAGCACCACGGTGCAGCCGGCCGCCAGCGCGGGCGCGATCTTCCAGGTGGCCAGCAGGAAGGGAAAGTTCCAGGCGATGATCGCGCCGACGACGCCGACCGGCTCGCGCTGCGAGAACGCCGCGTACTCCTGTCCGGGCACGAGCGTCCCCGACACGGGAAGGGTCTGTCCCTCGAGCTTCGTCGGCCACCCCGCCATGTAGCGCCATACTTCGATCGCATGCTTCAGATCGACATGCCGGGCCATGACGATCGACTTGCCGTTATCGATGGACTCGAGCTCCGCAAGCTCATCGGCGTGCTTCTCGATGAGGTCGGCGACCCGATGCAGGATGCGCTCGCGATCCACGGGCTTCATGCGCGACCAGCCGGACTCCTCGAATGCTCGTCGCGCGGCGGCGACTGCCCGGTCGACGTCCGCGGCCTCGCCCATCGCCACGCTCGTGATCACCCGGTCGCTGGAAGGATCGCGCACCTCGAAGGAGCGGCCGCCGATGGCATCGGTCCAGGCGCCGCCGATGAGCAGCTGGTGCCCCTTGCGGAGGAAGGCCGCATTCGCGGGTCGAATCTGCTCGAGATCGTTGGCGAGCGAGGAGAATGCTGGGTTCAGACTCTTCTGTGTGGCGGCCTGCATGGGCTTCCCCTTGGATTTTCGATCCGATTCTGGAATCGGTCTGCCGTCTCGCCGGGTGTACCGGGCGGGTTACGGGGAGTATCCGCAGTGACCGAGGCGATTGCCTATGAGACCTCGGGTGGGGGTGGGACGATACTTTAGTATGATGGCGCTCCGGCGTACGCTTGCCTTCTCGTAGGCATGCATGGCCATTGCCGCAATGCTGACCCCGCAGGCTAAACGCGTTCTCGTGGCGGACGATCACCCGCTGTATCGTGACGCGTTGCGGGCCATCATGCCGCGGGCGTGCAGCGCGGCGGAGGTGGTCGAAGCCGGGTGCCAGCAGGACGTGATGGCCCGGGTCACCTCCGACAGAGACTTCGACCTCATCGTTCTCGATCTAAATCTGCCTGGCGCGACGGGCCTGTCATGCCTGCGGTACTTGCGTGGTGCCGCGCCGTTGACGCCGGTCATCGTCGTTTCGGGGAACGACGACCCTGAGACCATGAGCGAGGTCGTGCTGGCGGGCGCGTCAGGCTACGTCCCCAAGTCAGCGCCCAGCGATGTGCTGATCGGCGCCATTCGCCTCATCATGGCGGGGGGAACCTACTTGCCGGCGGCGGCGGCCATGACCTTGCGGCGCTCGAGGCCGCCGGCTCCGGCATCCTCCGGTCCGGCCGCCGGTGAGCCATTGACCTCGCGGCAGATGCGGGTACTGAAGCTCCTGGCGCAGGGTCTCTCGAACAAGCAGATTGCCCGCGAGCTCGAGATCAGCGAGATCACGGTCAAGGCGCACGTATCGCTGATCTTCAGGAAGCTGGGCGTGTCCAACCGCACCCAGGCCGCCATCGAGGCGCGCAAGCTCGTGGCGGAAAACGACAAGGGCGCTTGAGTCGCTCAACCGGGCAGGCGGCCGATGAGGGCTCGCAGCTTGGCGAGATTCAGGGGCTTCTCGAGCACGGCGAGCCCCTGGCTCTGCAGTCGCTCCCGCAGCCGCGGGTCCGGGTCGCTGGTCATGATCAGCGTCGCCGGCGCCCGATCGAATTCCTGCCGCACCTGCGCGATCGCGGCGTCACCCTTGAGGCCCCCGGCGAGGTGATAGTCACTGATCACGAGATCCGGCTCGAGGTCCGAGGAGATGAGATGGACCACGGCGTCCGTGGGATTCGCCGCCGTGACGGGGCGGCACCCCCATTTCTCCAGCACCGCCGACATGCCGAGCAGGGCCTCGGGGCTGTCGTCGATGACGACCACGGTGAGCGGCCGGCAGTGTTGCACGAGCACCGGCGATTCCGCGGTGAGATCGGCCGGCAGATCCGCTGAAGCCGAGCCGTACGGGACGACGACGGCAAACATCGATCCCGTGCCCGGATGGGAGCGCACGATGCGCTCGAGCGAGAGCATCCGGACGATGCGGCTCACGATCGAGAGCCCGAGGCCAATGCCGACGCCGCTGCGGCGGTCGCCGTGCGGCACCTGGTAATACGGGTCGAAGATCGCATCGAGGTGCTCGCGCTCGATACCGATTCCAGTGTCGTAGACGCCGATCATCAGTCCCTGCGAGCGGCGCCGGCAGCCCACGACGACGCGGCCGCGCGGCGTGTAGCGGATCGCGTTGCTGATGAAATTGCGCAGCACGGTCTCGAGCAGGCGCAGATCGGTGTGCACCCAGACGCGGCTGCGGACGATCTCGAGCTCGATCCCGGCCGAGCGCGCCACCGCCTGAAACTCAGGCCCCAGCCGATCGAGCAGCGCGCCCACAGGGAAGTCGGCGAGCCGCGGCTCGATGCCGCCCGAGTCGAGCCTGGCGACATCGAGGAGCGTTCC
Source organism: Steroidobacteraceae bacterium (assembly GCA_035545455.1). Lineage (GTDB taxonomy): Bacteria > Pseudomonadota > Gammaproteobacteria > Steroidobacterales > Steroidobacteraceae > 13-2-20CM-66-19. Next base: position 7,476 of record DASZYK010000097.1, on the reverse strand, counting down.
GAGCAGATTGTTGAGCGAGGCGAGGGCGAGCCGGGAGCGGTGCACGAGGCTGCGGTCGCTCTCCCGCAGCGCCTCCTCATCGATCGACTCGAGGAACAGCACCGCGGAGTTGAGCGGCTGGCGCAGGTCATGGCTCGCCGCCGCCAGAAACCGGGTCTTGCTCTGATTGGCGAGGTCCGCCTGCTGCTTCGCCTGCTTCAGCGCGAGCTCGATCTCCCGCCGTGACTCGAGCTCGCGCGAGAGACGCGCGTTGAGCTTCTCGTACTGCTCCGTCCGCTGGCGAACGGCCTCCTCGAGCTTCGCGGCGGCCTGGAACCAGGAAAAGGGCGTGCCCTGATCGTCCACCGCGCGCTCGACGCGATCCATGAGGGCGCGCACGGTCTTGCGCATGGCCAGGTTCTCTTCCCTGAGCCGTGTCAGCCGCTTCTCGAGCTGAGGCCGGGTGTGGCTGCGCCGTCGCGTCGGAGTCTGGGACATGTGGGATGCCGCTACTTGCCCGCCGCCACCCCGAGGCAGGTGAACGAGTTGTTCACGTGTATCGTATTGAACTGCTCGCCGAGGGTCGAGAAGCCGACGACGTTGTGTTTTTCGAAGAGGGCGCAGACCGCGTCCGTGAGCCGATGCTGCTCCATGTAGACCGTACGCGCCGCGCAATCGAATCCGATGACGAGCTCCAGCCGCCCGAGTGTTCCGGTCAGTGTATCAAACGCCCCGCTTAATCGCTGGAGCATGTCCACCGGGCGCGCGACCGTCACGACCAGCCCGGGCTCGATGGCGCAGGCGAACTCCACGGACCCGTCGGCATAGATGCGCTGCACCCCGCGGGCGAAGTACTGGCCGCCGACCTTGATCATGAGCGGATAAGGAGCGAATGCCCCTGCATCCCTTGGAACCGACTTCATGCCGCAGGCGCTCGCATACACCTTCAGGGCGTTGCGCCCATCGATCTCGCGCACGAGCCGGCGATCGGGGTCGGCATCGGTCACGACGAGCCGTCGGCGTCCCGGAACGAAGTCGTGATGACTCAACGCGAGCACCGGATCGCGCGAGGCGACGAGGCAGAGAACGGCGCCGCCGCGCACGGCGCGTCCGCGGTGCATGACCCGCGCCGATGTCGAGTCTTGTCCGAGAAGCGGATTGAAGTAGACGTCGCCTGCCGACCCGCCGACGAGCGGCACGCCGCCGAGCTCCGTACCGATCGCTGCAACGAGCCGTTCCTCGCATCTCGGCTCGGCATCGACCAGAAGCATGGCGAAAAGATGGGGCAACCCGGAATCGGGGCCGCGCCGCAGGCGCCGGAGGAGCGACTGGACCACCGCGCGCGCATCGGGCAGGCCGAACTCCGCCACATTCTCGATCAGCGCGTCGGCGACCTTGAACCGTTCGCCCGGCAGATGAAACGCGGTGATGCCTGTTCCGAGGAACCCTCCGGGCCCGATCGCGCGTCCGGTAGCGGCACCGATCACCCGCTCGAGCCCGCCCGCCTTCAACATACGGCCGAGCCTGCCGAGATCGTATTGGGTCGAGCAGAAGAGCGCCGTGAACCCCGGCTTGGAGCGCGATGCTTGCGCGAGTATGTCTCTTGCGGCCGCCTGCTCCCCCGCCGCCACCGTGCTGATGAGACCGATCGCCTCACGACCTCGTCCGCTGTCGGAGTTCATCGTCGCAGCCCGAGTCGTATCGATCGACCGCACTCTCACGCCTCAGCGCGCTCTCGAGGAGGTGAGCTCGGGAAAGTCCTCTTCCCAGTACTCGCCAGGGCTGCGCGTTTGCGCTTCGGCGCGCTCCTGCTCGCTCCTGCGCAGGTCCACCCGCCGGATCTTTCCCGATACGGTCTTCGGCAGCGGCCCGAACTCGAGCCTGCGGATGCGCTTGTAGGGAGAGACGCGCGCCCGCACGTGCTCGAAAATGGAGAGCGCCGTGGCCTCATCCGCAGCACTCCCGGCTGCCAGTGTCACGAATGCCTTGGGGACGGAAAGCCTCAGGCGATCCGGGCTCGGCACGACGGCGGCTTCCGCCACGGCGGGATGCTCGATCAGCATGCTCTCGAGCTCGAACGGACTGATCCGGTAGTCGGAGGACTTGAACACGTCATCCATCCGGCCGACGTAGGTGAGATAGCCGTCGGCGTCCCGCGAGGCGATATCGCCCGTATGGTAGTAGCCATCGCCCATGGCGCTCGCGTTTCGCTCGGGATCGTCGAGATAGCCCTGCATGAGACTCATCGGCCGTCCCGCCAGATCGATGCAGATCTCGCCTTCCTCCGCGGCGCGCCCATTCGCGTCGAGCAGCACGATCGGATAGCCTGGAAGCGGCCGCCCCATGGAGCCCGGCTTGACCGGCTGACCCGGCGAGTTGCCGATCTGGGCGGTGGTCTCAGTCTGCCCGTAGCCGTCGCGAAGGCTGACGCCCCACGCCGCACGGACTCGCTCGATCACCTCCGGGTTGAGCGGCTCGCCTGCGCTCACCGCCTCCCGCAGGCTCACGGACCAGCGGCCGAGATCCTCCTGGATCAGCATGCGCCAGACCGTCGGCGGAGCACAGAAGGTCGTGACCCGGCAGCGCACCAACAGATCGAGCAGCCTCCCCGGCTGGAACCGCTCGTAATGATATGCGAGCACGCAAGCCTGCGCGTTCCAGGGGGCGAAGATGCATGACCAGGCATGCTTCGCCCAGCCGGGCGAGCTCAGATTCAGATGCACGTCCCCCGGGCGCACGCCGAGCCAGTACATGGTCGAGAGATGTCCGACCGGATAGCTCGCGTGCGTATGGACGACGAGCTTGGGTCGCGCTGTGGTTCCGGATGTGAAATAGAGAAAGAGCGGATCGTCGGCCCGCGTCGGTGACTGCGTTGCAAACCGTTCGTCCGCGTCGTGCGACCGCGCGTAGTCGTACCAACCCGAAACTGCGGGCCCAACTGCGATTCTGACCTCGACGCTGCCGGCCGCGTCCAGGCGATCCGCGAGATGAGAGTGTGTGATGACCGCCTTCACGCGCCCGCGCACGATGCGATCCGCGAGATCCTGATGCTCCAGGAGAGTCGTCGCCGGAATGATCACCGCCCCGAGCCTGATGGCCGCCAGGACCGTTTCCCACAGCGGCACGACGTTGCCCAGCATGACCAGAATACGGTCGCCACGTCCGACCCCGGCGGCCGTCAGAAAGTTGGCGAGCTGGCAGGACCGGCGGGCGAGCCGCGCGAAAGACACCGACTCGTCGGCGCCGGCATCGTCCACTACCCGCAGAGCGGGAGAGCCGTTGCCGGAGGCGATGACATCGAAGTAGTCCCGTGCCCAATTGAACTCATCGAGCCTCGGCCACGAGAATGCCCGCTGCGCATCGAGAAGACTATCCCTGCGCGTCAGCAGACAGTCCCGTGCTTCTATGAATTGCTTCGGGGCGCTCACTGTAGCTCCGGTCAGGCGGTAAGCGATTCGCCATTGCCGGCCGATGCGCCGATGATGCCACCGGCGAGATGGATTACGGCTGTGCGTCGGACCAATTGACGCGCAGTGAGATATTTGCTAGACGGACATCGGCGCGGAGATGAATGTCCGCTGAGTCGGCTGCTTGCTCAACCTCTCACGGTCGCCCAAACGATGGACGGGCTCCCCTGATCCCGAAGTACCGGTCCCCAAAAAATAGCCTGGCTCCGAGGATACCCGGCATCCTCCCCGACTTCCTTCAGACCCCGGTCTCTGCCGCAGGCCGTCGTCCCTGGGGCGATTCCCGCAAGGCGGCCAACTCCCGCGCCAGCGCCTTCCCTTCCTCATCCGCGAGCGCAGCCTCGTGCAGTCGTGACAGAAGCGCAGCACCGTCCGCGCGGGCCGCAAGGACGTCCAGCTGCGATAGCAGTGTCGAGAAGCTTCGCCACCCTCGCTCGTGAGTCTCGCCGTAGCCTTTGATGAGCCGCTGGGCACGCGCAAGCTCCACCGCCAGGCCGTAGTGCGCCGGAGCGAGCCGCTCGATGCGCGCCAGCCACTCCTCGATGCGGCCGTTTTCCTCCCGATAGCGCAGGGTGCCCCGGCGCCATCGCTTTGCTCCGGCCAGTGCGCGGAGGAAGAGGAAGCCGCTCACCGTGCTGCTGCGTATCCGCCTGCCGCGCGTCCAGCGGGCGAGCCAGCCGGACACGCGCGATGAGCGCAACACCGATGCGCCGATCGCCGCGGGCAGAGTGCCGGCGATCTCGGCCACGCGAGGCTTCATGAACTCCGTAATGGCGAAGATCTGGCCTTCCTCCGCGCGGATTTCCTCGCGAATGCGCGTGAACCGCGCCGACCGGGTCTTGAGATCCGCCACGCGAATGGTGTCTTCGAAAGTCATCCAGAGCGCAAGACTGCGGGCAACGGTCTCGGTCAGCGCATCGTCACCCACTCGGGTGCCGCGTGGCGACTGCTGCTCATCGAGAGCGGCGACCCGCTCCAGCCGAGTCAGATAAAGCGCGGCATACGCCGGATCCTGGTAATCGATCGTGCGGCGCACCCCCTCGAGTGCCAATGAGCGGGCGGATTCCGGCAACCGGCGGAGCCGGTCGAGCAGCGGCTGCAGCGCGGGCGAGCGGGCGCTCGCAGGGATGGCCTCGGGCGCAGCAGCGCTCGAGGTCGTCTCGTTGCCGCGCAAAACCCGCTCGCACGCGTCCGCAAACGCCGCGAGATTCCCGGCAACGGCGATACCACTCCTCTTGATCGCGGCTTCGAACGCATCCCTGCCGAACGGCAGCGCTCCGCTGCCGCAGATCGCGCCGAGAAGAACGGAACTGATGACGCTGTGGTGTTGCTCGGCAATCGCGTCCATGTCGAAGAGAACGAGCCGTCCCGCCCCGGCTCGCAACAGCTGCGCGATTTCGCGCTCGTCGGCCATTCCCTGTCCCATCGCGCTCTTCTCCGATATGACGAAGGAGCGGTGAGATGAGGCGATCAGCGTCGTCTTTCCCGGTGTTATGAGTCCGCGCTGAACCGCCCTCCCCGCCTCGACGAGCTCGGACGCGACTACGCAATCCACGTCTCCAGGCACGGGCATCAGGGCCATGATCGGCTCGCGGCCCGCCCGCTGCGCTTCTGCGCGCGGGAAGAACTCGAGGTAATAGATCGTCGCGCCGGTGCGCTGCGCGACACCGGGTACGGATGTCGACTGCGCGAGATAGCCTTCGGCCTCGGCGATCTCCACCAGCCACTCGGTGAGGACGCCGCCGCCCTGACCGCCCAACGCGGCAATGCACAGCTTGATGGGCCGCGGCGTCATATGGCGTGCCGCAAGCGTCTGCGCTCGCTGCGCCGCTGCAAAGCCCCGATCACCGAGCCACGCACTCGGGCGAGGATCCGGTCCCAGCGCGACGGGTTGTATACGAGGTCGGCGCGATAGAACGACGGGCAGAGGACGGCCGCATGAGCCACCTCGCCACAGACGCCGCACCCGACACAACTGTTGTCCACGTACGCCACCGGATCGGTGCGCAAGGGATCGGAGCTCTTCCTGATGGTCAGCGAGGGACATCCGGAGAGGCGGATGCAGGAATGATCTCCGGTGCACGTATCGGCGTCGACGCCGAAGCGCTCGCGCACCACGCGCTTGCCCTCCTGTATCGCCTTCTTCATCAGCGGGCGAACGCGTCTTTGCCGGTTGAGCTGGCACTCGCCCTCGGCGACGATCACCTTTGGGCCTCGCAAGCCGGTGGTCAACGCCTCCCGCAGCACCTTCAGAGTCCCTTGCATGTCATAGGTCCGCGTGCGGCGGACCCATTTCACGCCGACGCCCCTCACCGCATCGACGATCGAATTGTTCCCCTGCCGGTGCGGATTGGCGGACCTCGAGGAGGGTATGTCCTGGCCGCCGGTTGCCGCTGAGTAATTGTTGTCGACGATGACCGTCACGTCATCGTGCCGGTTGAACACCGCATTGCCGATGCCGCTCGTCAGGCCGTTGTGCCAGAACCCGCCGTCTCCCATCACGGCGACCGCGCGACGGCCGCCCTCGGTATGGAACGCCGAGGCGCCGGCGGCTCCCAAGCCGTAGCCCATGATGCTGTTGCCCATGTTGAAAGGCGGCAGCGTCGCGAATGAGTGACAGCCGATGTCCGCACTGATGTGCAGCGGTCCCATTTCACGCTGCAGGAGCTTCATGGCGGCGAAGAATGGCCGCTCCGGACACCCCGTGCAGAGTCCGGAGGGCCGCGCCGGAATGAGCGTAGCGAGGCGCTCGGCGGGCACGAGCGGCACTTCCTTCGCGGTGCGGGGACTTTGCGTCCCCGGGCGCAGCCCGGGTGAGAAGCGCTCGATGAACTGGAGGATGCCTCTTCGAAGCACATCGACCGTGTACTCGCCGGCCATCGGCAGGACATCCTTGCCGAGAAGACGCGCTGAGACCTCGTGCTTGCGCAGGATCTGGCTCGCGGCCTGCTCGATGAACTCCGGCTGCCCTTCCTCGATGACGAGGACGGCTCGCTTGCCGGTGCAGAACCTCACCCACTCCTCGGGCACGAGCGGATAGGTGACGTTGAGCACATACAAAGGAATCCGGCTGGTCCCGAAAGCGTCGGCGCAGTGCAGCAGCTCGAGGGCGCGCAGCACGTTGTTGTAGAGGCCGCCCTGCAGCACGATCCCGATATCGCCGACTTCCCCCGGGCTGAAGTCATTCATCTGCCGCTCCGCAACGAAACGCACCCCGGCCGGGAAACGCTGCTCGATCTTCTCCCGCTCCTGCTGATAGGTCGAAGGCGGCAGAATGATCCGTCCGTAGTCCCTCGAGGGCGCCCGGAGCGCATCCGCTGCCGAGAACGGCGGCCGGCGGTTCTCCTTGGCCGTGAACCTGCCGTAGACGTGGCATGCCCGGATTCGGAGCATCAGCATCACGGGCGTGTGGCTCGCCTCCGAGAGCTCGAAGCCCTGCTCCACCGCGCGCACGATCTCCGGCAGATGGGGACGGGGGTCGAGCAGCCAGATCTGCGACTTCATGGCGAAGGCATGCGTGCGTTCCTGCATGATGCTCGCGCCCTCGCCATAATCCTCGCCCAGAATGATGAGCGCGCCCCCCTTGACCCCGGCTGAGGCCAGATTTGCGAGCGCGTCGGAGGCCACATTGGTGCCCACCGTGGACTTCCAGGTGACCGCGCCCCGCAGCGGGTAGTTGATGGACGCCGCGAGCATTGCAGCCGCGGTCGCCTCCGAGGCGCTCGCCTCGAAGTGCACACCGAGCTCGCTGAGAATGTCCTCCGCGTCCGCCAGGACGTCCATCAGGTGTGAAACGGGCGCTCCCTGATAGCCGCCGACGTAGGCGACCCCGGACTGCAGCAACGCCTTGGTCACCGCGAGAATTCCCTCACCGCGGAACTCCGCACCGGCCCCGAGCCGCAGGGACTTCACTTCCTTCGCAAACGATCGCTCGGCCATGACGGTCTGCTCCGCGGACGCCGGCTCACGCCGGTACGAGCGCCAGCACTCGCAGCGGACTGCCCGACCCGTTGACGATCTTCAGCGGCGG
>DASZYK010000096.1:0-1547 GCA_035545455.1 Steroidobacteraceae bacterium | reverse complement strand
AGGCCCGCGCGCCGCATGCTCGCGCTGACGTCGACCACCAAGGCGATCCGCTTCGCCTCGCCGGCCGCCGCATCGTGCGGCGCCGTGCGGCGCAGGAACGGCCGGGCAAAGCCGAGCGCGAGCAGGCCGAGCGCGAGGCAGCGCAGCAGCAGCAGCAGCAGATCCTCGAGCCGGCTGCGCTTGGTCAGGCGCGGCGGCGTCGGCAGCAGGAACATCAGCGAGCTGAAGACCGTGCGCTCGCGCGTCGTCCGCCGGATCAGGTGGAAGATCACCGGCGCGGCGACGGCCAGCGCCCCGAGCATGAAGAGCGGCGCGAGAAAACTCCTGGCCGGGCGCCCGCCGCCGGGCGGTTGCGATTCACGCGGCCGCGCCGCAGGCGGCCCTGGACGAACTCAAACAGCGCGAGCTCGAGCGGCTGTTCGGTGGAAAGACGATGGTAGCCGATGCCGAGCTTCTCGCAGGTGGCGCGCACCGCGGCGCAATGCGCCTCGAGCTTCGGCACGTATTCCCGCCGCGCCGCCACCGGATCGACGTACACGGTGCGGCGCGACTCGAGGTCCTCGAAGAGGGAGGCGTGCTCCAGATTGAGCGTCAGTTCGGACGGATCCAGGACCTGAAAAACCGTCACCTCGTGTCCGCTCGCCGTCAGCGCGAGCAGGCTCGGCTCCAGCCGCTCGAGCGGCGCGAGAAAGTCCGACACGTACGCGATGAGCCCGCGCTTCCGCACGAGCTCCGTGATGCGCTGGATCGGCACGGTGAGATTGGTCGCCTTCCCGCCCGGAGCCTTTTCCAGCGCGAGCATGAGCTGCCGGAGATGGCTGGTGCGGTGGCGCGCCGGGAGGAACTCGCGCACCTGCTCGTCGAAGGTCAGCAGGCCCACCGCGTCGCCCTGCAGATGCAGGAAATAGCCGAGGGTCGCCGCCAGCGTCGCCGCGTACTGGGCCTTGGTGTAGCCCGCCGTGCCGTAGCTCATCGAGCGGCTCTGGTCCACGAGCAGGTGGCAGCGGAGATTGGTCTCGTCCTCGAACTTCTTGATGAAGTAGCGGTCGCTGCGCGCGAACACCCGCCAGTCGAGGTAGCGCGGGTCGTCGCCCGAGGTGTACTGCCGGTATTCGGTGAACTCGACGGAGAAGCCGTGATACGGGCTGCGATGCAGGCCCTTCCAGAATCCCTCGACGACCACGCGCGCGCGCAGCTCCAGGTTGCGGATGCCCATCAGCGCGCGCGGATCGATCAGCGCGGCGGAGGCCAGACCGGGACTGTTCGCGCTCGCGATCATGTCAGGCCGTCACCGGCGACTTGGCGGCCGCGAGGGGACGGCGGATGACCTCCTCGACGCGGATGCCCTCGGCCTCCGCGCGGTAGTTCAGGAGGATGCGGTGGCGGAGCGTGGGATAGGCCAGCGCCTGGATGTCCTCGACGGCGACGTGGGCCCGGCCCTGCAGGAGGGCGCGGCCCTTGGCGCCGAGGACGAGGAACTGCGCGGCGCGCGTCCCGGCTCCCCAGCTGACCCATTCGTTGACGAAATCCGGCGTCCCCTTCTGCTG
>DASZYK010000095.1:0-2795 GCA_035545455.1 Steroidobacteraceae bacterium | reverse complement strand
AGCGGTGGTAGCGATAGCGCGCGGTGGCGTCGAGCGCGTCGCCGGCTCGCATGGGCTGGACGCACAGCCACTCGGGGTGTAGCGTCGTGCGCCGTTTCAGCGCGGCTGCGCGGTCCATTGCCGCAGCGATCTGCGCGTCCGTGACGGTCTGGGCGATGGCGGGGATCGTCTCACAGCTCCGGCTCATGCCGCGCAGCATAGAACGCGCGTTCTACAATCGCAAGAGGATCAGTCCGCGAGGTTGCCCTCGCCGCTGAGCCCCGACGACGCCGAGAGCCCGTAGTACAGCTCATCGTCGGGCTCGGCCCAGCTCGGCTCGGCGCCCCAGTCCGGGACGTCCGACGCCATCAGCGCCTCCAATGCGCTCTCCAGATCGCCGTCCACCGCCATCGCCTCCGCGAAGAGGTCCTCGGCCCAGAGCTCGGGGATATGCTCGGCGGCGCATTGCCCGCAGAAGGCGGTGCCCGCGAGGATGAGATCGCCGCAGCCGCGGCACAGGTTCATGGGGGTTGTCATGATATCCAACCTGTCACGCCTCGATCCACCTGGTTCGCGATCCGCGCGCGCATGGTTCGGCAGAGCACGTCGCGCCGCTCAAACGGGTCGCGCCAAACGCCGGCAAGTTGCTCCTCGGTGCGCCCTGTGAACGACAGCACGCGATCACACTCCGCCTTCGCGGCAATGACGGCGATCGCGAGTTGACGATCCGTCATATCCACCGTCTCCAGAGCGAGTCGGCAGAGATTGTCATTGTTCGGTTGATGCATCATCCGCTCCTCAGCTTCCGCCTGGGCGCCGAGCCGTTCCCGGCGCCCGTCCTTGCCGTCCTAGCTCGCCGCCTGGAGGCGCTTCGCCTCGGACCGCGCCTCCGTCAGTGTCGGCAGCGGCTCACCGATCGGGCGGGTATCCAGGACGTGCCGCACGATCACGTAATCCCCGCGCAGTCGCGGGAGCACGATCGCTCCCGACCGACGGCACGTGCGGCACGACCCGAGCATTGGCCACTCGGGGTAGCTGCCGCGTCTGCCGCATGTCACGCACTGTTCGCTCATCTCGTTGCTCCTGTCGTTGTGGCCTGGGGCCGCGGCCCGATTGCCGCGGTCCTGGTTGCTCGCTAGCTCGCCGTCCGTCCGAGCAGTTCCGCCGCGAGGTCGAGCGCGGGTCCCATCGCCAGCGCCAGCGCGCGGTGCTTGCAGATCGCATCGCCGTGGTCCGCCGCGGCGCATCCGCAGGTCCGCCCGTCGGTCAGATAGGCCATCCCGCTCGCCGGGTTGCTGACTTTGTACCAGCCGGCGTATCGCCGATCGCGCTCGATCTCGCAGTGGTCGGCGAGCGCTCGGGTCAGGGCGGCATCCCATCGCTCGGTCGTCGTCATCTCGGGGCTCCTCTCGTCACTCAATTCCATGCCCTATTTATAGCACCTTATCGTGCTATTATCAAGGGGGAGAGAGGAGCAATATGACGCGATGTCGTGCGGATTACCGGTCGGATTTGGTGGGGCGCCCGACGCGGCCGCGGACGATCTGGCGCAACGCCTCGACGTCGGCCGGGGAGAACACCCGGAGCCGTGGCGTGAGCAGCGTGCCGATCTCACGATCGTGCGCGATGCGGCGCAGACGCGCGGGACTGATGCCGAGTTGTTTCGCGGTCTCCGCCGCGGTCAGCATTTCGCCGGGCATGGCATCACTATAGCGCGATATGGTGCGATTGCAAAGCGGTGGCTTGGTCATCAGCACGTGGCTGCGGCGGGAGTGAGGGTGCGCATTGGGTGCGGGAGCCGCGAATAGCGGCCATTGCGTGGCCCGGACAACGGGCTATTGCCCGGCGATCCCTTCGCTCGGAATCGCCAGATTGGGATACACAGCGATACACAGGATGCATCATTGCGGTATGTGATCGACACGGGTGCATCGATCATTATCCGTTGCTATCACGCCAGTTTTGCTGCGTCCTCGCCCGTCGTGGGTGCGCCATGGGTGCGGGAGGCCTCATTTCCAGGGTTTTCGGTGGTCGATGTTGTCGTGTCCGCGATGAAGGCGCGCAGGGCGAGGATGCTGTCGCGGCGCTGCTGCTCGGTCGAGCGGGTGTATTTGTCGAGCGTGAGCACGACCGATGTATGCCCGGCAAGGGTGGCGACGATCTCCGGGTTGACGCCAGCCTCGATCATGCGACTGATCCACGTCCGCCGGAGATCGTGCATCGTCGCCCGCGGCACATCCGCTGCGGCCGCTGCGCGCTCCAGCGCCTGGCCGATCGTGCGGCGGGTGAGCGGCCCCCCATCGCCGGCAGGAAAGAGCAACGCCTTCGGGAGTGCGCGCAAAGGCCGGAGCGCGGCGATCACGTCGGGATCGAGCGGCAGCACGCGGCGCGAGGCAGAGGTCTTGGCGAACGCGCCGATCACTGTCCCGCCATCGGCGCCGCGCGTGACCGTCCGCGCAATGGTCACCGTGCCGGCATCGAGATCGACATCCTCCCAGGCGAGGGCCGCAAGCTCGCCCACGCGCACGCCGGTCGTCAGGGCAAAGCGCCAGACAATGCCCCAGCGAGGGTGCCGGCCGGCGCCCTTATGGGCGAGGAAGCGGCGGTATTCCTCCGTCGTCCAGGCGATCCCGGCCCGCTTCGGCGGCGCCGGAAGCGGGATCTGCTGACAGGGATTGTGCCGGATGATGTCCCAGCGGACGGCGAGCGTGAGCGCCGCGGCGATTGGGTTGCGTGCCATCCGAAGCGTGTTCGGTGCGTAGCCCGCTTGGGTCATCTCATCGAAGGCGCGCTCGATCTGCCGGGCGGTGAGCTTG
>DASZYK010000094.1:0-2732 GCA_035545455.1 Steroidobacteraceae bacterium | reverse complement strand
GATCGCCTGGCGGTCGGCCTCGCTCGCGGCGGAGGGATGATAGTAGTCGGACCCTCCGTCCGGCGTGATCGTCCCGCCGATGGCGGTGATGCCGTGCGCGTGTGCGCGAAGGATGATCTGCCGGTATGCGGCGATGATCTGGTGAACGAGCAGAGTGTGCTGCGCCGCGGAGATCGGCGCCAGCCGTGTCGAGGTGCCGAGGTCGTTGATGCCTTCCAGCACGATGAGATACCGTACGCCGGCCTGCGCCAGCACGTCACGATCGAAGCGCGCCAGGGCGTTGGGACCGAGCCCATCGAGCAGCAGGCGATTGCCGCCGGTGCCGACATTGAGGACGCTCAGCCGGCGGGTGGCGGGAGAGGCCTGGAGGCGGCGCGCGAGATCGTCCGGCCAACGGGTGTCGCTGTTGTCGGAGGTGGCATGCCCATCGGTGATCGAATCCCCGAGCGCGACGATCGCAGAGCCTGGCTCGTCTTCCTGGACGTCGACCCCCGAGATGAGGAACCAATGCTCGATCGTGTCCGCGCCCGGCAGCGTCGCATCCGCGACATGATTGCCGTGCACCAGGAAGGATGTCTCGCGCGAGCCGGGATGGCTCGTCTGCCGCGCGGGCGGCACCGCCAGATACAGCGTGATGGCGAGGCCGGAAAGCGGCCGCGCATCGAAGGCGATGGGATCGGAGTAGAACTCCGCGCCGGCCGGCAGGGTGACCGAGGGGCTGCCCGCGAACGTCAGCGCTTCATCGGTCGCCGGATCGATGCGGCCCGTTTCCTTCGAGACCGGCCGCGCGATGTGCACTGAAAGGATGGTGAGCGGCGCCGTGCCGAACGCATTCGACAACCGCACGCGCAGCTCCCTGCCCCCCGCGGTCAGATGCACGATCTGCCGAAGCGTCGCGTCCGTCAGCGCGGCCGCCGGAAGCGCATTTTGCGGCTCCGGGACCTGCTGCGAGGATGCCCACGAGCCGACCCAGCTCGGGGTTGCAGAGGGCTTCGCAAGAGCACCTTCGACCGAGGTGCCCGCCAGCAGGACAGCGCTCAGCACGACCCATGGCAATCGACGTCGACTCATCGGCGGTTCCCCCTCGATCTGCTGATTTTGACGAAGCGCGGACGCGCCATATGGCCCGCTTCCGATAATGGTAGCGGTATCATCTCAACGACACAACACCTGCGAGCTGTGGCCTGTTGCTCACCCCGGAATGCCGAAGGAGGTCTACTTGCCGTCGTTCTGCGCAGCAAGGATCGAATGGACGCGCCGCAGCGCGCTCTTGAGGGGCTGCAGATCCTTGACGCAGGTTTCCCAGAGCACACTGGGATAGGTATCGTGATAATCGTGCCGGATGACATTCCCGATGCCGGCGATGGCCCGCCAGGGAATCGCACCCTCGGCATCCTTTGCAGACTGTGGCAGGCGGCGGCTTGCCTCCGAAATTATTTCGAGGTTCCGCTCCACGAGTTGCCTGACACGGCGATCTTTGCGGAACCTCTCGAAGTCAAGTCCGGCCGTATCCGACTCGATGTTGGCAATTGCCTCGAGCATGTGATCGACATACAGGCGAGGGTCCCTTTCCATTGGAAGACAGCGATTCTAGAAAACCGCACGGGCTTCGCGAATGACCCGATCGCGGATGGCCGGATCGAGGCCCTCACGCGTCACTACGTCGACCCTCCGCCCCAACCTGTCCTCCAGGAAGTCCTTTACCGATACGAGGTCGACCAGGCTGAATCTGACATCCGGCGCAACATCGATGAGTACATCGACATCACTGTCCGCCCGGGAAGTGCCCCGCGCTGTCGACCCGAAGAGCGCCAGTGCGGCCAGCCCGCGCTCGCGTAGCGGCTTCTCGAGCGCCTTGAGCTCAGCCTGAATGCTTTCGCGCTGCGGCGGCTCCCGCGGAGACTGGCCCGCGCTCCCGCCTTCCCCTCGGACCAGCAACCGCAGCGCCTCGCGGACCACTTCACTCGCATTCCCGTAGAGGCCGGAATCCACCTTGCGCCGGATGTACTGCTCAAGCTCTGGGGTGAGGGAGATGTTCATATGCGCTTATTATATCTAAAAATAGCAGTCTTTGCTATCATTTGCCCATGGTGAGGGGCCGATTGAGCGAGCTCGGTACGCCACGCACGGCCTTTGTTGGCCCCAAGGCGGCGTTCCTGTCCGCATGCATGCTGCTCGGCGGATGCGCGGAGACGCCTCACCCGGCGCCAACCCCGCCACCGGCAACATTCCTCTCTCGCCTCGCGGACCGGCCGCCCGAAATCGGCGTACTCGTCGCCGGCTGGCACACCGGCCTCGTGCTACCCGCGGACGAGCTCGGGCCGCTGAAGCTGCTGCTGCGGACTACGAAGTACGTCAGCTTCGGCTGGGGCAACCGCCGCTTCTACATGGCTGCGCATCCGGGCTCGGGCGATGCCGTCGCGGCGCTCTTCCGCTCGCCCGGCGTGCTCTTCATTCGAGCGGTGCCCGCGCCCGCGGACCTGTTGGCGAGCGACATCCGGATCCATTGGGTATGCGCCAGCCGCGCGCAGATCTGGCGCGCCGATGATTACATCGAGAAATCGCTGTCCCGGCCTTCCCACCCCGTCGATCTCGGGCCCGGGCCCCTGGCCGGCAGCCGCTTCTATGCCTCGGGGGAACACTACAGCGCCGTGCACACCTGCAACACCTGGACGGCCGCGGCCCTCGAGTACGCGGGGCTGCCGGTCAGCGCACGCGGGGTGCTCTTCGCG
>DASZYK010000093.1:0-5304 GCA_035545455.1 Steroidobacteraceae bacterium | reverse complement strand
ACACGATGTCGAACCGCTCGGCGGGCGCCCGCTCGAGAAATCCGCGGGCGTCGCTCTGCTCGACGCTCGCCGCGTGAGCGCCCCATTCCGCCAGCCGCGCGCGGATCTCGCGCGCGGCGGCCGGATCGCGCTCGACGAAGGTCACGTGCGCGGCGCCCCGGGACAGCGCCTCGAGGCCGAGCGCGCCGCTGCCGGCGAAGAGGTCGAGGCAGCGCGCGCCCGGCACGCGGCCTGCGAGCCAGTTGAAGAGCGTTTCCCGCACGCGGTCGGGAGTAGGGCGGATCTCCGGCGAGGGCGGAAAGCGCAGGCGCCGTCCGCGCCAGACGCCACCGATGATCCGCAGCGTCCGGGCGGAGGCGCCGCGGCGGGAAGACGGGCGGATCAAGGGACTGCTCTCACGCCGCGCTACGATACACTACCGGCGGACAAACCCATGTTCGGACGCAAACCCAAAGACGCCGCCGCGGAGGCCGAGGAGCGCCAGGGCTTTTTCAAGCGGCTGCGCAGCCGGCTGAATCGCGGCAACTCCTGGCTGACCTATGATCTGGCCAATCTCTTCAGAGGGCGGCAGATCGATGCGCAGATCCTGGAAGAGCTCGAGACGCGGCTCCTCACTGCCGATGTCGGCGTCGAGGCCACCGAGGACATCCTGGCGGATCTTCGCAAGCGTGTGGCGCGCAAGGAGCTCGCGGACGTCGAGGCGCTCGTCAATGCCTTGCGCGATGCCATAGTGGAAATTCTGCAGCCCTGCGCCAGGCCGCTGATGATCGACGAGAGCAGGAGGCCTTTCGTCATCCTGGTGGTCGGCGTCAACGGCTCCGGCAAGACCACCACCATCGGCAAGCTCGCGCGGCAGCTCGCCGACGAGGGCCGCAGCGTCGCGCTCGCCGCCGGCGATACGTTCCGGGCGGCAGCGATCGAGCAGCTGCAGGTCTGGGCGGAGCGTGCCGGCGCCGCCTTCATCGCCCAGCGCGCAGGCGCGGATCCCGGTGCCGTCGTCTTCGACGCGATGCAGTCGGCGCGCTCGCGGGGGACGGAGGTGCTGTTGGCGGACACGGCGGGGCGGCTGCACAGCCAGTCGCACCTGATGGAGGAGCTGAAGAAGGTCAAGCGCGTCATGCAGCGCGTGGAGCCGTCCGCGCCGCACGAAGTGCTGCTGGTCCTCGACGCCAACCAGGGTCAGAATGCGCTCTCGCAGGCCATCCAGTTCCACGAGGCGATCGGAGTGACCGGCATTGTGCTCACCAAGCTCGACGGCACCGCGAAGGGCGGCATCGTGATCGCCATCGCGCGGCGCCTCGGCCTGCCGATCCGCTTCATCGGCATCGGCGAGCAGCCGCAGGACTTCGGGGAATTCGACGCCGGCGCGTTCGCCGCCGCGCTGGTCGAGGGGCCGCGGGAATCGGCGGGCCAGCCGCAATGATGGCGCCACCGCGCGGGCCCGCAACGCGATGATCGTCTTCGAGCGCGTCAGCAAGCGCTACCCCAACGGCCGGGAAGCACTGACGAATGTCAGCTTCAGGATAGACAGCGGCGAGATGGTCTTTCTCACCGGCCGCTCCGGCGCGGGCAAGAGCACCGTGCTGAAGCTGGTCGCGCTGCTCGAGCGGCCGACGCGGGGCACGGTGACCGTCAACGGCAGGAGCACGGGGACGCTGAAGGCGCGCCACATTCCCGCATTCCGCCGCCGCCTGGGCGTCGTGTTCCAGGATCACAAGCTGCTCGCCGACCGGCCGGTCTTCGACAACGTCGCTCTGCCTCTCGTGGTCGCCGGCTCTCCGCTCAAGGAGATCGACAAGCGGGTGCGCGCCGCTCTCGACCAGGTGGGCCTGCTCGGCAAGGAGCGGATGCTTCCTGCGGAGCTTTCCGTCGGGGAGCAGCAGCGCGTCGGCATCGCGCGCGCCGTCGTCAGCAAGCCGCCGCTCATCATCGCCGATGAGCCCACGGGCAACCTCGATCCCGATCTCTCTCTGGAAGTGATGCGGCTCTTCCGGCGCTTCAGCGACGTCGGCGTCACGGTGCTCGTCGCGACCCATGACCAACACATCGTGCGCGAGCTCGCAAAGCGCGAGATCGTGCTGGCGAGCGGTGAGATTCAGGGCGAGGGCGCCGACGCGCTGCCGCACGTGGTGGCAAGCAGATGAGGCCCGCCATTTTCGGCACGCGCCACCTGCAGGCCCTGCTCGGCTCGCTCGGCCGGCTGAAGCGCAACCCCGTCGCCACCGCGCTCACGCTCCTCGTCATCGGCCTGGCGCTCGCGCTGCCGGCGGCGCTCGGCCTCTTCGTCAGCAACGCACAGTCGGCGACGGGCGGCTTCAGCCACGCAGTCGACATGTCGGTATACCTCAAGCCCGGTGTGCCCCTCGCCAAGGCGCAGCAGCTGGCGGCCGTCGCGCGCCAGCGCCCGGGCATCGTCAAGGTGACGGTGATTCCGGCGGACGCGGGACTGCAGGAATTCCGCAAGTACTCGGGGTTCGGCGCCGCGCTCGATGCCCTCAAATCCAACCCGCTGCCCAACGTGCTGCGTGTCGTGCCGCGGCGCAGCGGCGGCGGCGCGGCCGATCTGGAATCGCTGCGCCGCTACTTCGCCGCGTGGCCGGAAGTCGATGTCGTGCAGCTCGATACGGAGTGGGTGTTGCGCTTCAACGCCATTCTCGCGGTGCTGCGCCGGCTGGTGCTCATCGCCGCCGCGCTGCTGGGCGCCGGTGTGCTCGCGGTGGTGGGCAACACCATACGCCTCGAGATCCTCAACCGGCGCCCGGAGATCGAGGTGACGAAGCTCGTCGGCGGGTCCAACGCCTTCGTGCGCCGGCCGTTCCTCTATACGGGACTGCTCTACGGAGTCGGGGGGGCGCTGCTCGCCTGGGCGATTCTCGAGCTGGCCTTGCTGGTGCTGGATCAGCCGGTGGCGACGCTCGCGCAGCTCTACGGCAGCCGCTACGCCCTGCAGGGACCGTCGAGGCAGGTGCTCGCCGCGCTCTTCGGCGGCGGCATGGGGCTCGGCTGGCTCGGGGCGTGGATGTCCGCCCGTCGCCACCTGCGCAGCATCGAGCCGCGTGCGTGATGAACCCGCGGGCGCAGGTTACTTGATCTTGGTCTCTTTGTAGGCGACGTGCTTGCGCGCCACCGGGTCGAACTTGCGCACCTCGAGCTTGTCGGGGTGCAGGCGCTTGTTCTTGGTGGTCACGTAGAAGTGACCGGTTCCGGCCGAGGAGAGCAGCTTGATCTTCTCGCGCATGGGGGCTCCTTCAGATCTTCATGCCCTGGGCACGCAGCTCGGCAACGACCTTGTCGATGCCTTTCTTCTCGATGGTGCGCATGCCGTGGGTGGACACGCGCAGCGAGACCCAGCGCTTCTCGGTCTCCAGCCAGAACCGCTGGGTATGCAGGTTCGGCAGGAAGCGGCGGCGCTTCTTGTTGTTCGCGTGGGAGACGCGGTTTCCGACGGCCGGGCCCTTGCCGGTGATCTCGCAGACGCGCGACATATGAATCGACCTTGAAATTCAGCTACTTGGGTGCGGGCCGGCATCGGCCGTCCCGCGGGAGCCGAGCTTTATACCAGTCCCGGGGCCCGCGGACAAGCCGGCTACAGGAGCCCGTGCTCGGCGAAAGAGTAGCACCTGCTGTCGCCGACGATGATGTGATCGACGACCCGGACGTCCATGAGGGCCAGCAGGTCCTTCAGGCGGCGGGTGATGAAATCGTCGGCGGGACTGGGCTCCAGGGCGCCCGAGGGGTGATTGTGGGCGACGATGACGGCCGTGGCGTTGTGCAGCAGGACCTGGCGCAGCACTTCGCGCGGGTGCACCTGGGCGCAGTCCACCGTGCCGCGGAAGAGCTCCTCGAAAGCGATGAGACGGTGCCGGCTGTCGAGATAGATGCAGCAGAAGACCTCGTAAGGCCGGTCACGGAGCTGCGCCAGCAGGTAACGGTAGGTCGCCTGCGGGCTGGTCAGGGGTGAGCCGGCGCGCATCTGCTCGTGCAGATGGCGCTTGGCCAGCTCGACGGCGGCCTGTACCGCCGCATAGCGTGCCGGGCCGATGCCCCGGCGCCGCCAGCGCGCGAAGCGCGCCCCGAGCAGGTCGCGCAGGCCGCCGAAATCCTTGAGCAGCGAGCGCGCCATGGCGACCGCCGAGCAGCCGGGCGTGCCGGAGCCGAGCAGCAAGGCCAGCAGCTCCGCGTCGGAGAGCGCGTGCGCTCCCCGCTCCAGCAGCTTCTCGCGGGGACGCTCCGCCTTCGGCCAATCACGGATGGTGAGAGGGCTCACCCCGGTCGATGTCCCGGTGTCGTTCGCTGTGATGGCTGCTGGGTGTTCCATGGCGGCTTTGGCGTCTGTGTGACCCGCTGCCATGATGGGCGGTGGGAGCGGCCGGCGCGAGGGGGTGAATGCCCGCGGTTTGCGCAGAAATGCGGCATTTCGCGACGACTCCGGCGGCCGCGGGCGGCGGCAGTGGAACCGTTTGCGCCGGCCGGGATCGGCGCCTGATAATCGAGCCATGCAAGGCAAACGCATTCTGCTCGGCGTGACCGGAGGCATCGCCGCCTACAAGAGCGCGGATCTGGTGCGCCGGCTGCGCGAGCGCGGCGCCGAGGTGCAGGTCGTGATGACGGCCGCGGCGCGTGAGTTCGTGGGGCCGCTGACCTTCCAGGCGCTTTCCGGCCGCCCCGTCCGGGCGGAGCTCTGGGATGCCGCGGCCGAGGCCGCCATGGGACACATCGAGCTCGCGCGCTGGGCGCAGCTGGTGCTCATCGCCCCGGCGAGCGCGGATATCCTGGCGCGCCTGGCGGGCGGCCAGGCGAACGATCTTCTCACGACACTCTGTCTGGCGACCGAGGCGCCGATCGCCGTCGCGCCGGCGATGAATCGCATCATGTGGGCCAACGCCGCAACGGCGGCGAACGTGGCGGCTCTGCGACAGCGGGGCATCCAGGTGCTCGGCCCCGCCGAGGGCGAGCAGGCCTGTGGTGAGATCGGTGAAGGGCGCATGCTGGAGCCCCTCGAGATCGCCGACCGTATCGACATGCTGCTGCCGCGCAGCGGCCCGCTGCAGGGCCGCCGGGTGTTGGTCACCGCCGGTCCCACCCGCGAGCGCATCGACCCCGTCCGCTTCATCAGCAATCGCAGCTCCGGCAAGATGGGCTTCGCCGTCGCCCAGGCCGCGCGCGAGGCCGGCGCGGAGGTCGTCCTCGTCAGCGGTCCGGTGTGCCTGGCGACCCCGCCCGGGGTGCGGCGCATCGACGTGGAGAGTTGCGAGCAGATGCATGCCGCAGTCATGCGGGAGCTGCCGGGTACGGCGATCTTCG
>DASZYK010000092.1:0-8483 GCA_035545455.1 Steroidobacteraceae bacterium | reverse complement strand
GAGCCGGGAGCTCGTGCCCGGGGATCTGGTGCGGCTGCGCATAGGCGACATCGTGCCCGCCGATGCCCGCCTTCTCGAGGGCGACCCGATCGAGGTGGACCAGTCCGCTCTGACCGGCGAGTCACTTCCCGTGAGTCACGCGTCGGGGGATGCGGTGTACTCGGGCTCGATCGTCAGGCGCGGCGAGCTCGATGCGCTGGTATACGGCACCGGACGGAACACCTACTTCGGCAAGACCGCCGGGCTCGTGGAAGAGGCCCGCACGGTGAGCCACTTCCAGCGCGCCGTGCTGAAGATCGGGGACTATCTGATCCTGGTCGCGATCGTGATGGTGGTGCTGATCCTGGGCGTGGCGCTCTACCGCGGCGATCCGATGCTGCGGACACTCGAGTTCGTCCTGGTTCTGACGGTCGCGGCGATCCCGGTGGCCATGCCCACGGTACTCTCGGTGACCATGGCCGTCGGCGCGAGGATTCTGGCGCGGGCCCAGGCGATCGTGAGCCGCCTCGTCTCGATCGAGGAGCTCGCGGGAATGGACCTGCTTTGCTCGGACAAGACCGGCACGCTGACCCAGAACCGGCTGACGCTCGGCAGTCCTTTCACCCTCGCGGGCGTCTCTGCCGGGGAGGTCGTGCGTTGCGCGGCGCTGGCGTCACGAGCCGAGGACCAGGATCCAATCGATCTCGCGGTGCTCGGCGGCGCGGTCGCTCAGGACAGCAGCGTCAGGATCGTTCATTTTCAACCTTTCGATCCGGTCAACAAGCGCACGGAGGCAACGCTTGCCGACGGGAGCGGCGCGACGTTCAAGGTGAGCAAGGGGGCGCCGCAGGTCATCCTGGCGCTCCTCGGTGATGATTCGCCTGCGCTGGCGCCGGTGCAGCATGCGGTGGAGGAATTCGCGGCAAAGGGATACCGGTCCCTCGGCGTCGCGCGCACGGACGCGAGCGGCGCGTGGCGCTTCCTCGGCGTCCTGCCCCTGTTCGACCCCCCGCGGGAGGACTCGAAGCAGACCATCGAGACCGCGCGGCAGATGGGCATCGCGGTGAAGATGGTCACCGGCGATCAGGTCGCGATCGGCAGGGAGGTCGCCCGCCAGGTGGGGCTCGGCACCAACATCCTCGATGCGAAGCTGCTGGAGCAGACGAAGCCGCATCAGAGTGCGCAGGTCGAGCAGGCAATCGAGGACGCCGACGGCTTCGCGCAGGTCTTCCCGGAGCACAAGTATCACATCGTCGACGTGCTGCAGCGGCGAGGGCACATCGTCGGCATGACGGGCGACGGAGTCAACGACGCGCCTGCATTGAAGAAGGCGGATGCCGGGATCGCCGTCTCCGGAGCCACCGATGCCGCCCGAGCGGCCGCCGCCATCGTGCTCCTCACCCCGGGGCTCGGCGTGATCATCGATGCGATCAAGGAGAGCCGCAAGATCTTCCAGCGCATGAACAGCTACGCGGTCTATCGCATCGCGGAAACCATCCGCGTCCTGCTCTTCATGACGCTCTCGATCCTGGTGTTCAATTTCTATCCCGTCACGGCGGTCATGATCGTGCTGCTGGCGCTCCTCAACGACGGCGCGATCCTCTCGATCGCCTACGACCGCGTCCGTTACTCGGATCGGCCGGAGGCCTGGAACATGCGCCGCGTGCTGGGTGTCGCCACCACGCTTGGCGTGACGGGGGTGATTTCCTCGTTCCTGCTCTTCTATCTGGCAGAGCGCGTCTTTCACCTCGGGCGGGGCGTGATCCAGTCCTTCATGTACCTGAAGCTCTCGGTCGCAGGCCAGCTCACCATCTATCTGGCGCGGACGCGCAAGCCCTTCTGGTCCATTCGCCCCTCGCGGCTGCTCTTCGGCGCCACGGGTGGCGCGCAACTCCTGGCGACCCTGATCGCGGTCTACGGCGTGTTCATGTCCCCGATCGGCTGGCGATGGGCGGGACTCATCTGGCTCTATGCGGGCGCGTGGTTCCTCATCAGCGACCGCGTCAAGCTCCTGGCCTATCGGATCTTCGATCCGAGCGGGACTCCGGTGCTGTCTCTGTTCCGCGGCAGGAAGATTCAATACCCGCCTGGAGAGTCGACATGATCAAGATACTCGAAGGCTTCCCGGAGCCCATCGTCGCCGCCGCCTGCGAGGGCCAGGTGACGCGCGAGGATTACGAGCGCATCCTCATCCCGCGCGTGAACGAGGCTCTCGCCCGTCACGGCAAGGTGCGCATCTATTACGAGATCGGGCCGACTTTTTCGGGCTTCGATGTCGGCGCGGTCTGGGAAGACACCAAGCTCGGTCTCGAGCACCTCTCGCGCTGGGAGAGAATGGCCGTGGTCACCGACGTGCGCTGGATTCGCCTCGCCGTGGGGGCGTTCCGCTTCATGATGCCGGGCAAGCTTCGCGTGTTCGACGCGGCCCAGGCCGCCGAAGCGCGCTCGTGGATCAGCGCTGAGGCCTGAGCCGGGTTCGAGTCCCGATACCGCATCGGATCGCGGGTCGTGTGCCGCGGCGCGCCTGTGGCCGTATCATTGGAGAATGAGAAAGACATCAGGCACCTACGAGCCCGTCAACACACTCAAACCGGTCGCGGCGGATGTCTGGGTGGTCGACGGTCCGATCATCCGGTTCGGACCGCGGGGGCTCAGGATGCCGTTTCCCACCCGGATGACGGTCATCCGGCTCGCGGGCGATGCGCTCTTCATCCACTCCCCGACGCCGCTCGTTCCCGCGCTCGCGGAGGAGATCGGACGGACCGGACGGCCTGCCTGGATCATCGGACCGAGCCGCCTGCATTACTGGTGGATCCCGGAGTGGCGCTCGGCCTTCCGCGAAGCGCGGGTTCATCTCGCGCCGCGCGTGCGGGAGCAGGCTGGCGGGCGGATCGACTTCCCGACGCTGCCGCTCGAGCGCGAGTCGGATTATCCGTGGGATGAGGAGATCGCGACGCTGCCGGTTGCCGGAAGCTACATGACCGAGGTCGTATTCTTTCACCACGCGAGCCGCACGCTCGTGCTGACGGATCTCATCGAGAACTTCGAGCGCGAGAAGCTGGACTCGCTCCTGATGCGATTGCTGACGAAAATCGGCGGCGTGCGGGACCCGGATGGCCGCATGCCCTACGACATGAGGCTCACCTTCCGCGAGCGCAAGCCCGAGTTGCGGGCCGCCGTGGAGCGGATGATCGCGTGGGGCCCGGAGAGAATTCTCCTGGCGCACGGACGCTGGTATGCGCAAGATGGTGTCGGTGAGTTGCGCAGGGCGTTTCGCTGGCTGCTCAGGTAACCACTCCCTCCCGTCCCTGCGTCAGCTTGCCCCTGACGAAGTCGGCGGCGGCGGCGATACGCGCGAGCTTCGGATACTCCGTCTCGGCTATGGCGATGTGAAACGCATCGCTCACTGCGGCCGCGAAGTGCAGGGTATCCATGGAGTCGAAGTCGAACTGATCGCGCAGCTCGCGATCGGGATCGACGCTCTGCGGGTCGATGTCCGGTGCGATCGTGGTGAGGAGTGTCAGCAGCTTGCCGCGAATGTCTTCGGTTTCCATGTCGTTTCATCCTGCGGGTCAGAGCGCTTCGGGGTGCGCGAGCAGATCGGCGATCCCCCGCAGGAAGCGGGCGCCTGCGCGCCCGTCGGTGACGCGGTGATCGGCTGCGAGCGTCAACGTGAGGATCGGCCGGACGACGAGCTGACCGCCGAGGACCCACGGCTGCTCACGGACTGCGCCGGCGCCTACGATGGCCACTTGCGGAGGATTGATGATGGGGTACAGTGCATCCACCCCGTCCGCTCCCAGGCTCGTGATGGTGATCGTGGCCGCCGAGAACTCTCCCGAGCGCATGTGTCCCGCACGCACGCGGGTAACCAGCGCGCTGAAGTCACGCATCAGCGCCGGAAGGTCCTTGCTGTCCGCATCGAGCAGCGCGGGGGCCACGAGGCCTCCGCCGCGCACCGCGACGGCAGCACCGGCGTGTACGGCTTTCGCGGGCTCGAAGCGCCCATCGCGGAAAAATCCATTGAAGCCCTCGAACCGAGAGGCTGCCCGCGCGACCGCCTTCGTGATGAGCACGGCCTCGATGAGGCGGTCCGCGACCGGCGCCTTCGCGTTGAAGTCCGTCAGCCAGCTCTGCGCGGGGCCGAAATCGACCGAGTGCGAGAGGTAGTAGTGGGGAATCTCGCGCTTGGCGCGCGCCATGGCCGCGCCGATCGTCGCCCGCATGGCGGTTCGCGCGTCCATCGGAGCCGGCGCCGGAGCCGCGAGTTTCTCGACATCCTCGACGTGCACCACGCCGCCGGCGACGGCTGATCGCTCCAGCACCTCGAGCGGCACGCCGAGCTCGTGCGCGCGCCGGCGGGCCGCGGGCGAGATGCGCGCGCGCACCGCTGCGCCGGGTGCGGCAGCCTGGATCGTGGCGAGATGAGGCTCGATGGGCGCGGCGGCAGGAGGGGCAGGGGGCGGGGCGGCCGCTGGTGCCGTGGCCGGAGGCGGGACCGCGTGAGCCGCCCCCTCGACCTCGAGGCGGGCGAGGACGGCTCCGACTGAAATCTTGGTGCCGGGCTGCACCGTCAGCTCCTTGACCTCGCCGTCCTCATAGGACTCGATGTCGATGAGGCCCTTGGTGGTCTCGACGGTCGCGATCGGCTCGCCGTGGCGGACTCGCTCGCCGGGTTTCTTCAGCCAATCGGTGAGGACGGCGCTCTCCATGTCGGCGCCGAGAGAGGGCAGTCGGAAGTCGATCTGCATCAGCGCGCCCCGGTGCCCGCGATCACAACCCGGGCGGCGCTGACGAACCGCGCGGGACTCGGGAGCGCGGCGTCCTCGAGATGCTTGGGGTAAGGAATCGGAACCTCCGCGGTACATACCCGCGCCACCGGCGCGTCGAGGTCGTAGAACGCCTGCTCGACGATTCGGGTCGTGACCTCGGCTGCGAGACTGCCGCTGCGCCAGCCTTCGTCCACGACGATCGCCCGGCGCGTGCGGCGCACGCTCGCGATGATTGCCGCGTCGTCGAGGGGCCGCAAGCTGCGAAGGTCGAGGACTTCCGCCTCGATGCCGTCCTTGGCGAGATCCGCCGCGGCCGTCAGACACTTGTGCAAGCTTCCGCCGTAGGTGATGAGCGTCACGTCACGGCCCGGGCGCCGAACCGCGGCATGGTCGAGGTCTACACGCTCGACGCCGCGCGTGAGCTGACCCTCCATGTTGTAGAGGTAGAGATGCTCGAAGAGGAGCACCGGGTCCGGGCTGGCGAGGGCGGCGCCGAGCATGAAACGCGCATCGTCGATGGTGGCCGGAGCCGCGATCCTCAGGCCCGGGATGTGGGCATACCAGCCCTCGAGGCTGTGCGAGTGCTGGGCGGCGAGCTGACGGCCGGCGCCCGTGGCCAGGCGGATCACGACCGGCACGTTGAGCTGCCCGCCCGACATGTGGCTCAGGGTCGCGGCATTGTTCAGGATCTGATCGAGCGCCAGCAGGCTGAAATTGACGGTCATGATCTCGACGATGGGACGCATGCCGCCGAGCGCCGCGCCGATGCCCGCGCCGACGAAAGCCGATTCGGACAGTGGTGCGTCACGGATGCGCTCCGGGCCGAACTCCTCGAGGAGCCCCTTGCTGACGGCGTAGCTGCCGCCGTACCGTCCGACATCCTCGCCCATGAGGAAAACGCGCGGGTCGGCCTGCATCGCCCCGCGGGTCGCCTCGCGCACCGCGTCGCGATAGGTGATCACGGGACGGGATTCAGGAGGCGTGCTCGGCATAGACGAAACGCTCCAGATCCGATACCGCCTCCCAGGGCGACTCCTCCGCGAATCGCACCGCGGCCTCCACCTCCGCCCGCGCATCGCGCTCGAGCCGCTGGTAGTCGCCCTCGGTCATGAGCCCTTGCGCCTTGAGGCGCCGGGTGAGCGTGATGATCGGACCCTTCTTCTGCCAGGCTTCGATTTCCGCCTTGTCGCGATACAACTGCGGATCGAACATGGAATGCGCGCGGAACCGGTAAGTGCGCATCTCGAGCAGGACGGGACCGCCGTCGCGCCGGATCTTCTCGGCCGCGCGCCCCACCGCCTGCTCGACGGCGAAGACGTCCATCCCGTCGACCGCCGCAGCCTCGATGCCGTAGGGACGCGCCTTGGCGCTGATGTCCGTCTCGGCCTGCGCCCGCTCGAGGGCGGTTCCCATGGCGTAGAGGTTGTTCTCGCACAGGAAGAGGACCGGCAGCTTCCACAGCGAGGCGAGATTCAGCGACTCGTGAAACTCGCCTTCCGCGACCGCTCCGTCGCCGAAGAAGCAGGCGGTGATCGCGCTCTCATGCCGCAGCCTGGCGGCCAGCGCGAGCCCCACGGCGATCGGCAGGCCGCCGGCCACGATGGCATTGCCGCCGTAGAAGCGCTTGGCGGCGTCGAAAAGATGCATCGAGCCGCCGCGTCCGCGGCTGCAGCCGGTCTGCTTGCCGTAGAGCTCCGCCATGACCGAGCTCATGGAGATGCCGCGCGCGATCGCGTGGCCGTGCTCCCGGTAGGTCGAGACGACCGCGTCGGCGGGACTCAACGCGCGCATTGCGCCGACGGCGACCGCCTCCTCGCCGTTGTAGAGGTGGAGGAATCCACGGATCTTCATCTCACCGTAGAGCTGGTAACAGCGATCCTCGAACGCGCGGATGCGCAGCATCTCCCGCAGCAGATCGAGGCCATGCTCGCGGGTGACCGCCGTGTCGGCGTCCTGTTTCATTCCCTGCCTCCCTCGAGGGTGGAGAGATCTCCTTCCGGCAGCCCGAGCTCGCGCGCGCGCAGCAGCCGGCGCATGATCTTGCCGCTTCGCGTCCGGGGCAGGCCCTCGCTGAATGCGATCTCGCGCGGCGCCACCGCGGCGCCGAGGAGCCGGCGGGCGTGTCCGAGAATCTGACGCCGCAGATCCTCGCTCGCCTCGAAGCCGGCTCTGAGCTCCACGAATCCCTTGACGGCCTGACCGGCGATGGGGTCCGGAACCCCGATGACCGCCGCCTGGGCGACGGCCGGGTGCGTCATGAGCGTGCTCTCGAGCTCGAACGGGCTGATGAGGTGGCCGGCCGACTTGATCACATCGTCCGCCCGCCCGATGAACCAGAAGTAACCGTCGTGATCGCGCCGCGCGAGATCCCCTGCAAGGTACCAGCCGTCCGCGAAGCTCGCGCGGTAGCGCTCCGGGTTCTCGAGATAGCTGCTGAACATGGACGGCCAGCCGGGCCGAAGCGCGATCTCGCCGACCTCATCCGGGGACTCGATGACCTCGAGCTTGTTGCCTGCCGCGCGCCTGACCACCCGCGCCTCGACTCCGGGCACCGCGCGTCCCATCGAGCCGGGAGGCACATCACAGGCGGCGAAGTTGGCGATCATGATGGCGCCCGTCTCCGTCTGCCACCATGTGTCATGAAACGGCATTCCGAGGGTCTCCACGCCCCAGATCACCGCTTCCGCATTAAGCGGCTCGCCGACACTCGCCATGTGGCGCAGGTGCGGGTAGCTGCGCTCCCTGGCGAGCGCCGCTCCGGCCTTCATCAGCATGCGGATCGCCGTCGGTGCGGTGTACCAAACGCTGATGCGCTCCTCCTCGAGGATACGGTACCAGCGCTGCGGATCGAACTCCTCGCGATCGACGATCATGCTCGCGCCGCAGGTGAGGGGGCCGATCAGGCCGTAGGCAATGCCCGTGACCCAGCCCGGGTCGGCCGTGCACCAGTAGATCTCCTGCGGGTGCAGGTCGAGCACGAGCCGGCAGGTGGCGTGCTGGGCGATCACCGCGGCATGCGTCAGCGTCACGCCTTTCGGCTTGCCCGTGGTGCCGCTCGTGAAGTGCAGCAAGGCGACATCATCGTCGCGGGTGGGAGCCGCATCGGGAATCTCGGGCGCAAGACTCATCAGCTGTGCGAAATCGAGGGTATCCGGCGGCAGATCGGCGTGCGCGTCCTCCCGCACGATGAGCACGTGCAGCAGCTCGGGCAGCTCCTCGCGAATCCCGGCAACCTTGCGCCGATAGAACGCGGCGGTGGTCACGAGCATGCGCACGTGACCGAGCTGCAGGCGTGTCTTGAGAGGCTCCGGGCCGAAGGCGGAAAAGAGCGAGCAGAAGACATTGCCGGCCCGGAGCGCGCCGAGTGCCACGCTGAAGAGCTCGGGGCCGCGGCCGAGGAGAGTGGCGACCGATGCGCCGCGCTCGACGCCGAGCGATCGCAACACGCCTGCGAACCGGCCGGAGCGCAGCTTCAGCTCCCCGTAAGTGACATCCGTGCGGGTCCAGTCCCGGCCGATGAATCGCGCGGCGAGGCGGGACCCGAAGCCGCGCTCGACATTCCGGTCGACGGCCTCGCGCGCGATGTTGAGCTTCGGATCGGTGCCGCCGGTGAGGTCGCTCCG
Organism: Steroidobacteraceae bacterium; assembly: GCA_035545455.1. Classification (GTDB taxonomy): domain Bacteria; phylum Pseudomonadota; class Gammaproteobacteria; order Steroidobacterales; family Steroidobacteraceae; genus 13-2-20CM-66-19. The sequence continues at coordinate 109 of DASZYK010000092.1, read as the reverse complement.
GGCGCTCTCCCAGGTGAACGAGTCGCGGGCGGCATCGTAATCCGTGAGGTAGTGGGAATCGGCGCCCCCCGCCCCGGTCTTGCGGATGAAATGTTGTGTCATGAGCTTA
>DASZYK010000091.1:0-19060 GCA_035545455.1 Steroidobacteraceae bacterium | reverse complement strand
TGGCGATGACGTCCACGACCTCCGCGTACTGCGAGGCGGTTTCGGGGTCGACGAGGCGGCGCAGGCCCGCGACGAAGTCCGCGCCGACCACGGGCTGGCCGTTCGACCATCTGGCGTTCTGCCGCAACGTGAAGGTGTATGTCTTGCCGTCGGAGCTGACCTGCCACTTGTCGGCGATGCCGGGAGCCACACCTCCCGTCCTGGCCACGGTAGTGAGCCCCTCGCAGACATCCCGCAGCACCCGCTGCGCTTCATCGGCCCGCGCCTTCTGCGGGTCGAGGGAATCGGGCTCCGAGCCGAGACCGCGCAGGAGGATCGCCGCGCGCCGCGGCGCGCCGCCCTTCGAGCCGCCGCTCGGCGAGCGCGAGCAGCCGCAGAGCGCGGCAAGCGCCAGCAAGGAGATGACGAGCGCGCGGGCGGCGCCGCGCATCAGGGCTGACTACGCGCCGCGCCGGCGATGGGCATTGATCTGATCCCGAAGCGAGAGAGCCGCGGCGCGAGCCGCCGAGGCGAAATCCTCGCCGCCGGAGGCGTAGAGAATCGCCCGCGAGGAGCTGATGAGCAGGCCGGTGCCGGACGCGGTCTGTCCATTGCGCACGGCCTGCGCGACGTCACCGCCCTGCGCGCCGATGCCCGGCACGAGAAGCGGCATGTCGCCGACGATCCCGCGGATCTCGGCCAGTTCCTGCGGATAGGTGGCACCCACGACCAGCAGGCAGTTGCCGCGGGTGTTCCACCGGGTCGCGGCCAGCTCCGCCACCACGTGGTAGAGCCGACGGCCGTTCTCGCCGACGGCCAGATCCTGCAGGTCGCGCGCGCCCGGGTTGGACGTCCGGCAGAGCACCACGACCCCGCGGTCCTCCCGCCTGAGGAATGGCTCCAGCGAATCGCCGCCGAGGTAGGGATTCACGGTGACCGCGTCGGCGCCGTAGCGCTCGAAGGCCTCGATCGCATACCGCTCCGCCGTGTTGCCGATGTCACCCCGCTTGGAGTCGAGAATCACCGGCACGCCGGGATAGGCGCGGTGAATGTACTCGATGGTGCGCTCGAGCTGGTCCTCCGCCTCGTAGGCGGCGTAGTGGGCGAACTGCGGCTTGTAGGCGCAGACCAGATCCGCGGTGGCATCGATGACGGCCTTGTTGAATTGGAAGATCGGCGACGGGTGATCGGCGACCTGGCGCGGGAAGCGCTCTATCTCGGGATCGAGCCCCACGCAGACCAGCGAGTCGCTGCGTGCCCAGCAGGCGGCGAGTTGGGTGAGAAAGGTGTTGCGAGGCTCCGCCGCTGTGCCTTCCGCGCCCGGCATTCGCCCGTCGAGACTCACCGGGGAACCCCTGTCATGCGACCCTGGCACGTTCCGCCGCGAGGCTGCGCTTCTTCAGGTGGACCAGCAGCAGCGTGACGGCGGCCGGTGTCACCCCCGGCACCCGGCCGGCCTGGCCGATTGTCGCCGGGCGGTACTCCGCCAGCCGGCTGCGCACCTCGTGCGAGAGTCCGGCCACCTGGCCGTAATCGATGTCGTCCGGCAGCTTCGTCTCCTCGTTGCGGCGCTGACGCTCGATTTCCTCGTGCTGGCGCTCGATGTAGCCCGCGTACTTCGCCCGGGCCTCCACCTGGACCCGCACCTGCGCCGCGACACGGTCGTCGGGCGGGGCCTCGAGCCAGTCGGGAAGGCCCGCGACTTCCAGCAGCGTGTCGTAGCTGACTTCCGGACGGCGCAGCAGCTCGAAGGCCGACACGTCCCGGGTCAGCGGGCCAGGCAGGACCCGCCGCGACCATTCCCGGGACACGCTCTCCGGACGGATGCGCACGCTCTGCAGGCGCGCCGCCTCTCCGTCCGAGAGGCGCTGCTTCGCCTCGAACAGGCGCCAGCGCTCCTCGTCCACGAGCCCGAGCTCGCGGCCAATGGGCGTCAGACGCAGGTCTGCGTTGTCCTCGCGCAGCAGCAGGCGATGCTCGGCGCGGCTGGTGAACATGCGGTACGGCTCCCGGGTTCCTCTCGTCACCAGGTCGTCGATGAGCACGCCGAGGTAAGCCTCGCTGCGCTTCGGCACCCAGCCGTCGCGCTGCCGGAAGGCCAGCGCCGCGTTGATGCCGGCCACGATGCCCTGCGCGGCGGCCTCCTCGTAACCGGTCGTGCCGTTGATCTGTCCCGCGAAGAAGAGGCCGCGGAGCACGCGCGTCTCGAGCGAGGGACGCAGATCGCGGGGATCGAAATAATCGTACTCGATCGCGTATCCCGGCCGCGTCAGATGAGCGTGCTCGAAGCCCGGGATGGTGCGCACGAGCTCGCACTGAGCGTCGAACGGCAGGCTGGTGGAGATCCCGTTGGGATAGATCTCGTGGGTATCCAGGCCCTCGGGCTCGACGAATATCTGGTGCGAGCTCCTGTCGGGGAAACGGAAGACCTTGTCTTCGACCGACGGGCAGTAGCGAGGACCTACGCCCTCGATGACGCCGGTGAACATGGGCGAGCGGTCCGCGGCGCGGCGAATGATTTCGTGGGTCCGCTCATTGGTGTGCGTAATGAAACAATCGATCTGTCTCGGATGCTCTTCGACTCGCCCGAGGAACGAAAACACCGGCAACGGGTCGTCGCTGGCCTGGCGCGCCATGGCCGAGAAATCGACCGTGCGGCCATCGAGCCGCGGCGGCGTTCCGGTCTTGAGCCGGCCCACCCGCAGAGGAAGCTCCCGCAGCCGGCTCGCGAGCCGGTTCGAAGGCGGATCGCCGGCGCGTCCGCCCGGGTAGTGATCGAGGCCCACATGGATCCGGCCGCCGAGGAACGTGCCCACGGTGAGGACGACCGCGGGCGCCTCGAAGGTGATGCCGGTCACGGTCACCACGCCCTTGACCGTCTCCCCCTCGACCACGAGATCCGCGGCCTCCTGCTGGAAGAGCGACAGCCCGGTCTCGCTCTCCAGGAGCATGCGGACGGCCTTCCTGTAGAGCTGGCGGTCCGCCTGCGCGCGCGTGGCCCGCACCGCGGGTCCCTTGCTGCCGTTCAGGGTCCGGAACTGAATGCCGGCACGGTCCGTCGCGCGTGCCATGGCTCCGCCCAGCGCGTCGATCTCCCGCACCAGGTGGCCCTTGCCGATCCCGCCGACCGCGGGGTTGCAGCTCATCTGACCCAGGGTCTCGATGCTCTGGGTGAGAAGCAACGTGCGTGCGCCCATGCGTGCGGCCGCCAGCGCTGCTTCCGTGCCGGCGTGGCCACCGCCGATGACGATCACGTCGAAGGACTGGGCAAAACGCATGTCCGTATTGTAGTGGCAGCCGGACGGGGGCGCCGCATGCGCCGTGCCAAAAGGCTGCCGGGATCGCATTCGGTGTTCTCGATCAAGGCACCGCCCTCGCTCAATGCCTTATCCTCGCGCCCGAGTGAGCCTTCGCACCGTACTTCTGGTTCTCTTTCTGGCTGCCGCCATCCCGGCGGGAGCGCTGCTCGCCCCGGGCGCCTGCCACGCCGCGGCCGCCCGGCTCGCGTTGTCGGAATGCGAGCTGCGGCAGGCCATCGATCTCACGCTGATCCAGGCACGGTGCGGCAGGCTGGCCGTGCCGGAAAATCCCGATGCACCGCGGGGACGTCAGATAGAGCTGCGGGTGGCGGTCGTGCCGGCCGTCAGCACGCGCAAGCTTCCCGACCCGCTCTTCGTCCTCGCGGGAGGGCCGGGGATGGCGGCGACTTCCTTCTACACCAGCGTCGCACCGGTATTCGGGCGCATCCACCGCGACCGCGACATCGTCCTCGTGGATCAGCGTGGAACGGGCGGCTCGAACGCGCTCGACTGCGAGTCGAGCGAGGAGGATCTCTATCAGAGCAGCACCGCGGAAATCGTCGCCCAGACCGAGCGCTGCCTCAGCATGTTGCGGGCGCATGCCGACGTGCGGTTCTATACGACCAGCCTCGCCGTGGGGGATCTCGACCGGGTGCGCGCGGCGCTGGGCTATGACCGGATCGATCTCTATGGATCCTCGTACGGCACGATCGTCGCCCAGCAGTACGTGCGCCGCTTTCCCGGCAGGGTCCGCAGCGTCATTCTCGACGGCGTCGTGCCGCCCCAGATGGCGCTCGGCGCCACGAGCGCTCTCGATGCGCAAGCCGCGCTGTCGAGCATCTTCTCCCGCTGCGCGCGCCAGCCGGCGTGCCACGCGCGCTTCGGCGATCCCGCGCAGGATTACCGGCAGGTGCGCGCGGCGCTGGCCGGACACCCGGTCTGGGTCGATCTGACCGATCCCACGAGCGGCGAGCCGTACCGCCTGCAGTTCACGAGCTACCATCTGTCCATGGTGTTGCGCCTCGCGAGCTATACGCCTGAGCTCGCGGCGCTCCTGCCCCTGGATCTGCACGAGGCGGGCACGTCGGGCAACTTCGCGCCGCTCGCGGGACAGTTTCTCCTGATCGATCGCCTCTACGGCGACGCCGTCGCGGAAGGGATGAACGATACGGTCGTTTGCTCCGAGGACGTTCCTTACTATCACGTCAACGACGAGGAGCGAGCGCAGCTCGCGAAGACATTCCTCGGCACTTCCCAGCTCGACGGCCTCGAGGCGATCTGCAGGATATGGCCGCACGGCCCGGTGGATTCCGATTTCCATCAGCCGCTGCACTCGGAAGTGCCGGCGCTGCTGCTCTCGGGCGGCAACGATCCGGTCACCCCGCCCCGTTACGCCGCGCAGGCGAGCCGCGGCTTCGTCCACAGCCTGAGTCTCGTGATTCCCGGCTTCGGACACGGGCAGCTGACCGATCCTTGCATCGCTGACGTGATGGCGCAGTTCGTGCGCCGCACGTCCGTTGCGCGTCTCGATACGGCGTGCACACGCAACCTCAGGCCCATGCCGTTCTTCCTGACGCGGAACGGGCCGTCGCCTTGATCGAAGCCGAGGCACTGTGCAAGCGATTCGGGGCGGTCGCGGCGGTGACCGGCGTGAGCCTGCGCGCGCCCGACGGCCGCATCACCGGGCTTCTCGGTCCGAACGGCGCCGGCAAATCGACGACGCTGCGCATCCTCTATACGGTGCTGTCGCCTGACTCCGGCGACGCGCGCATCGACGGGGTCAGTGTTGTCGGTGATCCGCTCGCCGCGCGCCGCCGCATGGGCGTTCTGCCTCACGGCGCGGGTCTTTACCCCAATCTGACCGCGCGTGAGAACGTGCTCTACTTCGGCGCGCTGCATGGACTTGCGGCCGCCGAGCGGCGCGGCCGCACGGCGGAGCTCATCCGGCGGCTCGAGATGGAGGATTTCGCCGATCGGCCGGCCCGCGGCTTCTCCCAGGGACAACGCATCAAGACGGCGCTGGCGCGCGCGCTCATTCATCGCCCGCGGAACATCCTGCTCGACGAGCCGACCAACGGTCTCGACGTCATGGCGGTGAGGACTCTGCGCGGGCTGTTGCAACAGCTGCGCAACGAGGGACACTGCATTCTTTTCTCCAGTCACGTGATGCAGGAGATCGCCGCGCTCTGCGACGAGGTGGTCGTCATCGCGCACGGCCGGGTGGTGGCCCAGGGCACGCCCGCGGAGCTCCGCGGGCGCGCGGGAACGGAATCCCTGGAAGAGGCGTTCGTCCGCGTGGTCGGCGGCGCCGGGGTCGACCCGGAGCCCGAAGGACCGGGCCCATGAGAGCGATCTGGCGTGTGTTCTCCAAGGAGTTTCGTGAGAACCTGCGGGACCGCCGCACGCTGATCTCGGCGTTGATCTTCGGGCCCCTCTTCGGGCCGCTCCTGGTCGCAAGCGCGCTGGCGCTGAGCTTCCGCGGCGCGGGCGCACAGAGCGACCGGCCGCTGCGCCTGACGGTCTCGCACGCGGAGCGCGCGCCCGAGCTGCTCGCGCATCTGCGCCAGTACGGTGTCAGGATCCGGACCGTCGAAGAGGATCGGACGGCGGCCCGGCGCGAGGTGGCCGCGCATCCGGGGGAACTGGTACTGCTGGTGCCGTCCGACTTCGGCGGCCGTCTGCAGGCGGGACAGCCCTCGCCGTTGCTGCTCTTCGCCGACGAGTCCGACACCGCGAGCGCGAGGAGCGCCGCGCGGCTCGCCGGCGTGATCAATCAGTACGGGGCGACGATCGCGCGTTTGCGCCTGGTCGCGCGCGGCCTCGATCCTCTCCTCACGGTGCCGATTGCGCTGCATGCGATCGATATCTCGACCCCCGCCGCCCGCTCCGCGCTGGCGCTCGGGACGCTCAGCTATCTGGTTCTGCTCACGATGCTGATGGGCGGCATGTACCTGGCGATCGACGCCACCGCCGGCGAGCGTGAGCGCGGCTCGCTGGAGCCGTTGCTCACTGTGCCGGTGCGCCGGGAGCACCTGATATACGGCAAGATCCTGGCCGCGTGCGCATATATGACGCTGTCGCTCGCCCTGACGGTGACCGCGTTCGCGGTCGTGCTGCGGTTCGTCGGGCTGGAGCGCTTCGGGATGAGCGCCGACTTCGGGCCGCGCGTCGCCGCGGGCATCGTGCTGGCGTGCCTGCCGCTCGTGCCGGCCGGCGCGGCCCTCATGACTCTGGTGGCCGCATTCACCCGCAGCTACCGGGAGGCTCAGACCTATGTCGGCCTGGTCCTCCTCGTGCCGACGCTGCCGCTCGTTTTCGCGGCGGTTCTCGGGCTGCAGCCGAGCGCGGCGCTCATGGCGGTTCCCTCCCTGGGACAGCATTTCCTCATCCTGAGCCTCATCAGGATGCAGCCGCTGCCCGCCACATACGTGGCGCTGTCGGTCTGCTCGACACTGGCACTGGGAGCGGCGCTGGTCTTCGCCGCGGGCCGGCTCTATCGGCGCGAGCAGTTGCTAGGTTGAGGCTCTCATCGGCGGCGCGCCGGAAAGTATCCTGAGGGCGTGGGCATGCCGGTCGGCAAAGGCACGGGCCTCCACCTCGAAGCGGTTGTTCCAGTAGCCGTTACGCAGCCATTCGAGACAGTAGCGCGCGACCGTCAGCTCGCCCGGCTCCCATTGCCTGAGCACGTGACAGTACTCGTGCAGCATGAGCCACGGATCGTCGAAGAAATCTTCCGCCGCGCCGCGCAGGTAAATGCGCCGCCGCCGGGTAGTGGCGACGGCGCGCGGGTGCAGCCGCGCGTACAGCGAATGCTCCACGATGCGCACGCAGGACACGGACTCCCCGAGCACGGACTCCAGCGCCGTGCGGAGGGAACCCGGAAGAGTCACGCTCCGTCCTAGCATCAGAAGTTGGAGTATAGAATACGCCCATGCGAATGCTCCCCGCTCTCGCGCTGATTGGCGCTTCCCCGCTCGCCATCGCCCAGTCGCCGGGCCCTCCGACGCCGCCGCCGAGCACCATCCAGGTGACCGGGCAGGCGAAAGTGTCGGCGGCCCCGGACCGGGTCTACATCGAGATCGGCGTGACGGCCCAGGCGCAGAAAGCCGACGCCGCCGCGTCGCAGAACGCCAGGCGGCTCTCGGCGGTGATCGCGGCCGTGAAGCAAGCGGCGGGCTCCGGCGCGCAGCTCACCACGACGGAGTACTCCATCGGCCCGAACTACAGGTATCCGCACGACGGCGGGACGCCCACGATCGTCGGCTACACCGCGAGCAATGTGGTCAGAGTCAGGTTGGACGACCTGAGGAGGATCGGCGCGGTGATCGACGCCGCCACTCAGGCCGGGTCCAACAATGTGCAGGACTTGCGGTTCAGTTTGCGTGACGAGCAGGCGCCGCGGAGCGAGGCGCTGAGAGAAGCCGCACGCAATGCACGGCAAGATGCCGACGCTTTGGCGGACGCGCTCGGCCTGCGCATCGTCCGGGTGCTCTCTGCCGACGAACAGAGTCCGGTCAGCGTGCCGAGGCCGGTGTATCGGCAGTTCAAGCTCGCCGCCGCCGCCGCGGCTCCGACTCCGGTCGAGCCGGGCACGATCGATGTTGACGCCTCCGTCACCTTGACAGTGGAAGTCGCCCCCGGCAAGCGCTAGGCTGTCCGCAACCGGGTTCGGCGCTCGCGCCGCAATGTCGGAGGTGGACCATGATCAACGTGCGTCACCTGCTCGACCGCAAGGGTCGGGCGCTCTTCAGCGTCGAGCCCGAGGATCCGGTGCTCGAGGCAGTCCGCATGATGGCGGATCACCACGTGGGCGCGCTCCTCGTCATGCGCGGCAATGAGCTCGCGGGCATCGTCTCGGAGCGTGATTACGCGCGCAAGGTGGTCCTGCTCGGCCGCTCCTCCGCGGAGACTCCCGTCTGGCAGATCATGAGCTCGCCGGTCATCACCGTCTCGCCCGAGAACTCCGTGCAGGATTGCATGCGGCTCATGACGGAGCGGCGCATCCGTCACCTGCCCGTGGTGGAGGGTGGACGCGTCGCCGGCATGATCTCGATCGGCGACCTGGTCAAGGCGGTCATCGAGGAGCAGCAGCAGACCATCGAGCAGCTGGAAAGCTACATACACAGCTGATCCGCTCGCCCCGGTCCTGGATGCCGTAACGCGGGAGAAAGAGCGTTGCCGGGCGCTCCCTATATCTCCGCCACGGCCGGATGCTCCCCGCTCGGAGCCTGGGTCCGGCCCTTGAAGACGATGAGCAGCGGAATCACGGCGAGCGTGGCGATCATCAGGAACTTGTAGTCGTCGACGTACGCGATGATCTGCGCCTGCTGAGTGATGAGCGCATCCAGCGCGGCGCGGCCGGAGGCGGTCATGGGATTCGCAGTCCACGCGACGGCGGGGCTGGCGAAGCGCGGGTTCGCGGCAGTGACGTACTGCGCGATGTCGGCGTGATTGGCCTGAGTCATGCGCGCGAGCAGCGCGCCTACGATCGAGATGCCGATGCTGGAGCCGACGTTGCGCGCCAGATTGTAGAAGCCGGCGCCTTCCGGCCGCACTGCCGGTGAGAGCGTCGACAGCGACACGACGCTGAGCGGGGTGAAGAGGAACCCGAGCCCGACCCCCTGGACGACTCCGACCCAGATCACCGTCCAGCTCGACACGTCGGGCGTCCAACCCGTCATGAGGTAGAACGACCAGGCCGACAGGCCGAGCCCGATGGCGAGCAGCAGCCGCGTGTCGGCCCGGCCCATCAGCTTGCCCACGATCATCATGGCGCCCATCGTGCCGAAGCCTCGCGGGCCCATGACGAATCCCGCGGTGATCACGGGGTAATTCATGAGGTTCTGCAGGTAAGGCGGCTGCAGCGCCAGCGAGGCGTAGAAAGTCAGGCCCACGATCGCGACGAAGATGACGCCGGCGGTGAAGTTGCGGTCGCGGAAGAGCTCGGGCCTCAGGAACGGCTCGCGCGCCGTGAACGTGTGCACCAGGAAGACGTAGAACGCCGACCCGGCGAGGACCGCCTCGGCGACGATTTCCTTCGAGCCCAGCCAGTCGAGCTCCTGGCCCCGGTCCAGCATCACCTGCAGGGCCGCGATCGCGATGCTCAGGCTCACGAAGCCGGTCCAGTCGAGCCGCGCCCCGCTGCGCCCCCGCGCCTGCGGCAGGAAGACGCTCATGCCGATGAAGGTCACCACGCCGATCGGAAGATTGATGTAGAAGACGTAGCGCCAGCTGTAGTCTTCCGTCAGCCAGCCGCCGAGCACGGGGCCCAGGATGGGCGCGGCCATGACCGCCATGCCCCACGCGGCCATCGCCGAGCCCTGGCGCTCCGGGGGATTGATGTTGAGGAGCACGGTCTGCGAGAGGGGCACCAGCGCGGCTCCGAAGAGCCCCTGCAGCCAGCGGAAGATCACGATCTCGGCCACCGACTGCGCCATGCCGCAGAGCATCGAGGCGGCGGTGAAGCCGACCACGGACACGATGAAGAGGCGCTTCAGGCCGAGCCGCGCCGTCAGGAATCCGGTGAGGGGCGTCGCGATGGCCGCGGCGACGATGTAGGAGGTCAGCACCCAGTCGATCTGATCCTGGCTCGCCGCCAGGCTTCCCTGCATGTGCGGCAGGGCCACGTTCGCGATCGTCGTGTCGAGCGATTGCATGAGCGTCGCCAGCATCACGCAGAGCGTGATCCCGCCGCGGTTGGGCGTGCTCGGGCTCAGCTCCTCGGACATGCCCGCGCGCGCCTCAAAGGATCGACCAGCCGCGTGCGTGCCCGGTGTGGATGGTGATCTCGGCGCTCATTCCGGCGCGCAGCGGCGGCAGCTCGCGGCCGCTCGTATCGACCGCCACCCGCACCGGGATGCGCTGCACGACCTTCACCCAGTTGCCGCTCGTGTTCTGCGCCGGCAGCAGCGAGAACTGCTGCGCGGCCGCCGGGCTGATGCTCGCGACCGTGCCGTGCCAGGTCTCGCCGGGATAGGTATCGACGGTCACCGTGACCGCCTGTCCGGGACGCACGTAGGTCAGCTCGGTTTCCTTGGGGTTCGCGCGTACCCATACGTGCCCGGTATCCACGAGGTAGAACGCGGTGGTCGCGGCCGCAAGATAGCGGCCCGGCTGGATCGATGGCACGCTGGTCACGATGCCGTCGAACGGCGCGCGCACGACGGTGTGCGCCCGCTGACGCGCCGCTTCGTCACGGGCGGCGAGGGCGCTCAGGTATTGCGGATATCGATCCACGGGGCCGGTCGGCTGGCCGTTCAGATTGGCCGCGATGCCGGCGAGCTGCTCGTTCAGGGATGCGAGCGCCTGCTGCGCGCTTTCGAGATCGCGGTGTGCGGTGTCGTAGCCGGTGCTCGAGACGATGTGAACCCGGGCGAGATTGCGCGCGCGCTTGAACTGCACCTGGCTGTAGCCGAGGTCGTACTGCGCCTTCGCGATCCTCGCCTGCATCTCCCGGTAGCTCGCCTGCAGCGCGAGCAGGTTGTCGCGCACCGCGGTGAGCTGCGCATTGGCGCGGTCCAGCGCGTAGCGGTACTGCCGGCCGCGCAGCGTGTAGAGAATCTGGCCCCGCGTGACGGGTTGGTTCTCACTGACGTACACCTGCGCGACGATGCCCGACACATCCGTCGAGACGCCCACGGTGTTGGCTTCCACGTATGCGTTGGTGGTCGAAACCGTGCCGCCGCCCAGGGCGTAGGCGATGACCGCGACGATGAGCGCGAGCGGCAAAAGCAGAAACAACACGGCGCGCAGCCGCCGCCGGGCGGATGGCGGCTCGGCATGCGCCGGCGCCGGGGAAGGCGCGTGCACCATGGGGCGCGCCGGCCCCTCACGAGCTGCTGCGCCCGCTCGATCCCGGCGGCTCTCGTCCAGGCTCGCCAGGGTGGAAGCCGGCACGGCGCTCTGCGCGAGCAGGCTCGCGAACCGCTCGTCGTCAATGACGTTCCGGCAAACCAACAGGCTGCAGCGGATGTGATCGCTGAGGTAAGCGCCCGTCGCGCCGGACCACCAGCGCCCGATGGCGCTCTGGCGCCGATGCCCGACCACGATCAGATCGGCTTGCACCTGCTCGGCGTAGGCGGCGATCTCCCGCGCCGGCTCGCCCAGGACGAGCCTGCCCGAGGCCTGAAAGCCGAGCGCCGCGAGCCGCGCCATGCCTTCCTGCAGCACGCGCTCGTAATCTCCACGCTGCTGCGCGATGCCCGCGCCTCCGACGCCCTCGCCCAGCTTCGTGCCCGCGGCTTCCGGTATGACCGAGAGCACGAACACCTGCGCCCCGAACCGCCGTGCCAACAGCGCCCCCTCGCGCAGCGCGGTGCGGCCCTCGATGGAGCCGTCGTAGGCCAGAAGAATCCGCTGGTACACCTGAAGCTCCCGCAATGAAGGCCGCCATCTCCAGCATAACTTGGGCCGTGCGCGCCGCGGCAACCGCTCCGGCCAGGCACGTGCGCGCCGGCAACACGTGCCGCGGGGGGAGCTTGCGGATGCGGCTACTTGCCGATGCAGAAGCTGCCGAAAATGCGGCCCAGCAGGTCCTCGCTGGTGAACTCCCCCGTGATCTCATTCAGCGCCTGCTGCGCGCTGCGCAGCTCTTCGGCGACCAGCTCCCCCGCGCGGCTGTCCCGCAGCAGTCGCTCCGCCTCCGCCACCTGCCGCCGCGCGCGGCCGAGCGCATCGATGTGCCGCTGACGGGCGGACACCATCCCGGCCTCCACGGTCTGATACCCCATGCAGGTCTTGAGATGCGCGCGCAGCGTATCGAGCCCTTCGCCCGTGAGCGCGGACAGCGCGACCCGCGGCGGTCCGGTCACGGTGTCGGCTAGCGGGATGCCCGTCGCCAGGTCGCATTTGTTCAGCACCAGCGTCACGGGAACATCGGCCGGCAGCGCGTGTTTCTCCTCGCGATAGGCAGCCGCGCCGGGATCATCGGCCGCATCGATCACGAAGAGCACCCGGTCCGCGCGCCGCATCTCGGCGTGAGCGCGCCGGATCCCTTCGGCTTCGACCACATCCGCGTCCTCTCGCAGGCCCGCAGTATCCAGGATGTGCAGCGGCATGCCGTCGATGTCGATGCGCTCGCGGACGATGTCACGGGTGGTTCCCGGGATGGGCGTGACGATGGCCGCGTCGTATCCGGCCAGCCGGTTGAGCAGGCTCGACTTGCCGGCGTTGGGGCGGCCGGCGATCACGACCGTCATTCCTTCGCGCAGCAGACGGCCCTGCCGCGCGCTCTCCTCCACCGCATTGAAGTGGTCGTGGACCGCCTGGAAGCGCTCCTCGAGCTCCCGGTCGGCCAGGAAGTCGATCTCCTCCTCCGGGAAGTCGATGGCCGCCTCGACGTACGTGCGCAGATCGATCACCGCCTCCGTGAGGCCGCGCACCATGGCGGAGAACTCGCCCTGAAGCGAGCGCATGGCCGCACGCGCCGCCTCGCGCGAGCCGGCATCGATCAGGTCGGCGATGGCCTCCGCCTGCGCCAGATCCAGCTTGTTGTTGAGGAAGGCGCGCTGGGTGAACTCTCCGGGGAGCGCGCGCCGCGCGCCGAGCTCCGCCACGCGGGCCACGAGCGCCTCGAGCACCAGCGGTCCTCCATGACCGTGCAACTCGAGCACGTGCTCACCGGTGTAGGAGCGTGGCCCGGGGAAGAAGAGTGCCAGACCGGCATCGATCGGCTCCTGCGCGGCATCGAGGAAGCGGGCGAAACCGGCGCGGCGGGGCAGCGGCAGCTCGCCCAGCAGCACGGCGGCGATCTCCGGCACCCGGGGACCGGAGACCCGCACGATCCCGATCCCGCCTCTTCCGGGCGGGGTGGCCGCTGCCACGATGGTGTCGGTGCGGCTCATGCGGGTGAGGCTACCGCCGCTCCCGCGCCGGTAGAAGCGCGGCGCGAGCCGTCCGCCGGCAAATCCGCTGCAAGCGGCGCAACCGTTCCGTTCGTGGAGCAGCCGCGTCTATAGTTGAAACGCCGGATCGGTGTCGGGCCCGGGGCGCGGCGCCTCAGGCCTTCTGCGGCGCGGTACTCACGCCCACCCGGCGGTTGATGTTCCACTGCTGCGCGATCGAGAGAATCGTGTTCGTGACGTAGTAGAGCACCAGACCCGCGGGGAAGAAGGCGAACATGGCCGACATGGCGATCGGCATGACCATCATGATCTTGGCCTGAGTGGGGTCCGGCGAGGTGGGATTCAGCTTGTACTGCACGAACATGGCGATGGCCATGATGCCGGGGAGGATGAAGTAGGGATCGCGCGCCGAGAGGTCCTGGATCCAGAAGGCGAACGGAGCCTGGCGCATCTCCGCGCTGTAGAGCAGCACCCAGTAGAAGGCCAGGAACACCGGGATCTGGACGATCATGGGCAGGCAGCCCGAGACGGGATTGACCTTCTCGCGCTTGTAGATATCCATCATGGCGCGGCCGAGCTTCTCCTTGTCATCCTTGTAGGTTTCCTGGATGTTCTTGATGCGGGGCCCGAGCGCCTTCATCTTCGCCATCGAGCGGCCGCTCGCCTCCGACAGCGGATACAGCACCAGCTTGAGGAGAAAAGTGACTGCGATGATCGCGACGCCCCAATTGCCGGTGATCGCGTGCACCTTGCTCAGAAGCCAGAAGAGCGGGCCGGCGAGGATGGTCAGGTAGCCGTAGCCGACCACGTACTTCAGGCTCGGGTCGATCTTCTCCAGCTGCGCGTGCAGCATCGGACCGACGAAGACGGTCTGGTGAATGGTCGCCGTCGAGCCCGGGGCGATCGTGTGGTCGGGGCCCACCGCCGCCAGCAGGTATTCGGGCCCGGAGACCTGCGAGCTGAAGCGGTACGGCGCTCCCTTCGGCGGCACCACGGCGCTCACGAAATCATTCTGGGTCGCGGCGATCCAGCCGTCGGTCACCGTCTGCGAGAAGTGCTGGTACTCCTCCTTGGAAGGGTCGAGCCGCTCGTATTTGCTGCCGTTCCAGATGGCGGGTCCGTGGTAGGCGTAGGTGCTGGGATTGAAGTAGCTGCTCTTGGTGCGCGGATCGTCGCGGTAGATCTGCGCATAGGGCGCGGCCGACCACGGCGTGGTGCCTTCATTGCGGATCGTGTAGTCGAGGCCGATGCCGTAGGAGCCCCGGGTGAAGACGAAGGTCTTCGTCACCGTGACGCCGCCGCTGCTCCAGGTGAGAGGCACGCGCAGCTCGCGTGCGCTGCCCATTTCATAACTCTGCCGCTGCGCGGCGAAGAGCGCGGTGTGGTTCGGGTAGGGGGCATCCGCCGACCCCGTGAGGCCGCTCTGCAGGAGATATACGGTCTGCGGGCCGGCATCGTTCTCGAGCTGCACGCGAGCGGGCTGGCCTTTGACCTCCGCGTAGTCGAGCAGCCGCACCTGTTGCAGCGTACCGCCTCGTGTGCTGATCGCGATGTCGTAAACGTCCGTATGCACGTGAATGTGCGGCGCACTCGCGGATGCCGCGGGCTTCACGGCGGGAATGCCGGCCGCCGCGGGAGGGGGTGCGGACGGCGGCGGCGCCGGCTTGGCTGCCGCCGGGGCGGTACCGGCCGGCCGTTGGGCCTCGGGAACGCTGTTGGCCAGGGAGCCCGGCTGTTGGGCGGGCGCCGTCTGGCTCGGAACGGCCGCCGGAGCCGCCGGCTGTGGCGGGTAGTCGCGCTGCCAGGTCGTGTAGTTGATCCACAGGAGCACGACGAGCGCGAGCCAGAGATAGAAGCGCGGATTGTTATTCATGGGCGTGGCGAGGGGTGGTCGGGGCACCGGCGGCGGGCACCGGGTCGTAGCCGCCAGGATGCCAGGGGTGGCAGCGTCCGATGCGCCTCGCGGCGAGCCATGCGCCGCGCAGTACGCCGAACCGGCCGATCGCCTCGACGGCGTACTGGGAGCACGAGGGCTGGAATCGGCAGCAGGGGCCGAGAAACGGGCTGATGGTCCACTGGTAACAGCGGACCAGGAAGATTGCGAGGAGGCGCGTTGCCCGGCTCATCCTGAGCCTCGGCCTTGCGGGCCCGGCGCTTCACCTCCTGCAGGATCGCGCCCGGCGAATTTGTGCTCGGCAATCTGTCTCCAGAGGGCCTCGAGGCTCGCGTGCAGCTCCGCACCCGGGGCAGCGCGCGCCTTCGGTCTGGCGCTCACGACGAGATCGACCGCCGGAAGCGCATGCTGGTGCAGCCGGAACGATTCCCGGACGATGCGGCGGATGCGGTTGCGCTCCACGGCATTGCCGGCAGTGCGCACGGCAACTGCCATGCCGAGGCGCGCACCGTGCTTGTCGTTGCTGCTTGCTGTCACCGCGAAGAATCCGTTGCCAAAGCGCCGGCCGCGCGCATACGCGGCGTCGAATTCCGACTTGCGCCGCAGACGCTTGTGCGCCGGAAAAGTGAGCCGGTGCATAGTCTATGAGCTGAGGCCGGCCGCCGGGGCCATTCCAGCAGACCTCCGCCGACCCTTTTTGTTTGCGGGACCGGGATGCCCGCATCCAAACGGAACCGGGGCTGGGGACGCCTTCGTTCGGACCCCTTCTAGGGGATCAGCTTCCGCCGCCCCTTGGCGCGGCGGCGGGCCAGCACCTTGCGGCCATTCTGGGTCGCCATGCGTGCCCGGAACCCGTGGGTGCGCTTGCGGCGCACTTTGCTAGGCTGATAGGTACGCTTCATAGAGTCCTCGTACGAACGGCGGTCACTTCAGGCACGAATCCCCGCCATGCTCGATGCCGGCGCTCGGGTTCCAAAAAGGGGCGGCAAGGCTAAGCCGTTGAGCCTCAAGGTGTCAACATTTTCTGCATCGCAAAACCTTCAGCGCTGGCGCTCTAGGGTATAGACTCCGCAGCCCTTTCCCGTCGAGACGGTCGCGGAGGCTACGCGCGTGGAAGCGTCGCTTTGGGCTCGGTGCAGATCTGCGTTGGAAGCCGAGCTCCCGGAGCAGCAGTTCAATACCTGGGTGCGGCCGCTGCAGGCGCTGGAGGGCGCTGGCGCGCTCAAGCTGCTCGCGCCCAACCGATTCGCGGTGGAGTGGATCAACGAGCATCTGCTGCCGCGCATCGGTGAGCTGCTGCGCGACCAGAGGACGGGGGATTCGCCGATCGTCACCGTGGAGGTGGGCTCGCGCAGCGCACCGATGCGGGCGGCGGTTGCGCAGGCGACGGCACCGGGCCCGTCCCCGGCGCAGCGTGCCCGCCGGGCGGAAGGCCTGGTCGTCGGCGCGCGCCTCAATGCGGATTTCACCTTCGCCACGTTCGTCGAGGGCAAGAGCAACCAGCTCGCCAAGGCGGCATCGCTCCAGGTGGCGGAGAATCCCGGCCGCGCCTACAACCCGCTTTTTCTGTATGGGGGCGTAGGTCTCGGCAAGACGCATCTCATGCACGCGATCGCCCATCTCATCAAGGATCGTGACGGCGACGCTCGCATCGCGTACGTGCACTCGGAGCGATTCGTCAGCGACATGGTGCGCGCCCTGCAGCACAACCAGATGAACGAGTTCAAGACCGCCTACCGCTCGCTGGATGCGCTGCTCATCGACGACATTCAGTTCTTTGCCGACAAGGAGCGCTCGCAGGAGGAGTTCTTTCACACCTTCAACGAGCTGCTCGAGGGCCAGCACCAGGTCATCCTGAGCTGCGACCGCTATCCCAAGGAGGTCCAGGGCCTCGAGGAGCGCCTGAAGTCGCGCTTCGGCTGGGGACTGACGGTCGCCATCGAGCCGCCGGAGCTCGAGACGTGCGTGGCGATCCTCACGACGAAGGCACAGCACGCCGGCGTGCATCTGCCGGAAGAGGTCGCGTTTTTCATCGCCAAGCGCATCCGCTCCAACGTCCGGGAGCTGGAGGGCGCGCTGCGGCGCGTGATCGCGAACTCGCGGTTCACGGGCCACGCGATCACGCTGGACTTCACCCGCGAGGCGCTGAAGGACCTGCTGTCCCTGCAGGCGAAGCTGGTGACCATCGAGAACATCCAGAAGACGGTCGCCGACTACTACAAGGTCCGCATGGCGGATCTTCTCTCCAAGCGCCGCAGCCGTTCGGTGGCGCGGCCGCGGCAAGTGGCCATGGCGCTCGCGAAGGAGCTCACCAGCCACAGCCTGCCGGAGATCGGCGATGCCTTCGGCGGCCGCGATCACACGACGGTGCTGCACGCCTGCAAGCGCATCAAGGAGCTGCGTGGCTCCGAGGTGCGGATGAGCGAGGACTACTCGAACCTGTTGAGAACCCTGACCGGGTGATGTGGGTGAGCCTGTGGATTTTCTGTGGGCGCCGGAGGGGATAAAGTTACGCACAGGCCGCTCACAGTTGCCGCGCAGGTCGTACCGCGAAGCTTCGCGTCGTGTGGACGGTCCAAGCCGTTGATCCTGCGGGAAGGAGAGCATTGTTCCCGCTATCCCCAGGCTCTATGGCTACTACAATCTGATTTCTAAGATTCTCAAGAAAGAATATAGATATGAAGCTGACGGCGACGCGCGAGGATCTTCTCGCTCCCCTGCAAAGCGTGATCGGCGTGGTCGAGCGGCGGCAGACGATGCCGGTGCTGGCAAACGTGCTGCTCTCGGCACGGGACAACCGGCTGGCGATCACGGGCACGGATCTCGAGGTCGAGCTCGTTGCCGCAAGCAAGGTCGGAGTCGAGCAGCCGGGTGACATCACGGTGCCGGGCCGCAAGCTCCTCGACATTTTCCGGGCGTTGCCGGACGGTGCGAATGTCACGCTGAGCACGGAGGGGGAGCGGGTGACGGTCCGCGCGGGCCGCAGCCGGTTCACGCTGTCGACTCTGCCGGCGGCGGAGTTTCCGGTCGTCGAGGAGATCAACGCTTCCCAGACGCTCTCTCTGGCGCAGGGGGAGTTCCGGCGGCTCATCGACAAGACGCATTTCTCGATGGCGCAGCAGGACGTTCGTTACTACCTGAATGGCCTTCTGCTGGAGACTCAGGAGAGCGTGCTCCGCGCGGTGGCAACGGACGGGCATCGGCTGGCGCTCTGCGAGATGGCGCTGTCTTCGCCGGCGAAGGCCGGACAGGTGATCGTGCCGCGCAAGGGAGTGCTGGAGCTGCAGCGAATCCTGGGGACGGAAGGAACGGTGGAGCTGGCGGTCGGTACGAATCACGTTCGCGCCCAGATCGGCGACATTCGATTCACTTCAAAGCTGATCGATGGCAGATTCCCGGAGTACGGCCGGGTGATCCCGAGCAGCCCGGCGAAGATCGTGCAGGCGGATCGGGAGCTGCTCAGGCAGGCGCTGCAGCGGACTGCGATTCTCTCGAACGAGAAGTATCGGGGGATTCGCCTGGCGGTGAAGACGGATCTGCTCATGATCCAGGCGCACAATCCGGAGCAGGAGGAGGCGGAGGATCAGGTGGAGGTCGTGTACGCGGGGGATGAGGTCGAGATCGGGTTCAACGTCAACTACTTGCTGGATGCTTTGACGGCGATCGAGGGAGACAAGGTCGAGATCGGGCTCACTGATGCCAACAGCAGCTGCCTGATACATGCCCCGGGGCTGACTCAGACCCGGTATGTGGTCATGCCAATGAGACTTTGAGGTTCTTGTGTCGTTGGGGGAGAGAGAGGGAGCTGGCTTGACTACGATTCGGCGGGAGCGAGGCACGTAATGAGGCTTTGCGGGGGACGCCGTGAATACGGGCTCGCGGGCTCCCGCCCGCTCGCCTCATCCCTGTAGGCTCAGTTCCGCCGTCCCTGGCTTCTCAAGCCCCCGCAAAGCCTCATTACGTACCTCACTCCCCGTCATTCGGATCTGCGGGGCCCGGGTGTGGTCTCAGAGACGCGGTGGCGGGTCCGATAGTCCGCGAAGACG
>DASZYK010000090.1:0-2114 GCA_035545455.1 Steroidobacteraceae bacterium | reverse complement strand
CTATAGTACTTGCAAGGGCTGGGATTGCCGTGCCCGCGTTCAAACCCATCTAAGCACCGCCTTGAGCACGCCGCAAGCCGCACCGCGGGGCCCGGTCGCCCTGATCATCGCGACGACGCCGTGGCCGCTGTCGAGCCGGCTGGCGGTGCGGATGATTGCCCATGGATGCGAGGTGGCGGCGCTCTGCCCGCGCGGGCACGTGCTCGGACAGGTCTCCGGCATGCGCGCCCTGTATCTCTATCGCTCGAGGGACTCGGTGGCGGCGCTGGAGCGCGCTCTCGCCGCATCCGCGCCGGACATCGTCATCCCGTGCGACGATCGTGCTGTCTGGCAGCTGCATGACCTGCATGCCCGCCGCCCGGATCTCAGGAGATTGATCGAGACCTCTCTCGGCAGTCCGGCTGCGTTTCCGATCCTGCGCAGCCGCAGCAGGCTCATCGAGCTTGCGCGCGACTGCGGCATTCGCGTCCCGGAGACGCAGGTCCTGGAATCCGCCGGCGACATCGCGGCGTGGTTTCGCGACCACAGGGGTAGCGCCGTTGTGAAGGTGGACGGCACATGGGGAGGAAGCGGAGTGCAGGTCGTCCAGTCGCAGGAGCAGGCCGGGCTGGCATTCCAGAGATTCAACGAGCCGGAGCGGCCCGGATCCTCCTGGAAGCGGTGGTTGATCAACCGGGATCCGCTCGCCTTCTGGACGGGACCGGCGCGCCATGTCTCGATTCAGCGCTTCGTCCCGGGACGGCCGGCGAACTGCATGATTGCCGCCTGGGAGGGCCGCCTCCTCGGCCTGGTCGGCGTGGAGGTCCTGTGCACGCAGGGCAAGACGGGAGCGAGCACGATCGTCCGGCTGATCCGCAGCGCGGAGATGGTCCGTGATGCGCAGCGGTTGGCGGAGAGCCTCGGCCTGTCGGGCTTCTACGGCCTCGACTACATCGTCGAGGAAGAGACCGGCATGCCATTTCTGATCGAGGTCAACGCGCGCTGCACGCAGCTCGGGCATCTGGTTCTTCCCGGTCAGGGAGACCTGGCAGGGTTGCTTTGCGCGCAGCTCGGCGCGCGGGCGCAGTCCGCCGGTCAGCCGGAGGCGGCGATCGACCGGGATGTCATCGCCTTCTTTCCGCAGGCCCTGGCATGGAATCCCGACAGCCCGTACATGCAGCAGTGCCACCACGACATCCCATGGACCCAGCCGGCGCTGGTCCGCGAGTTGCTGCGCGATCCCTGGGCGGAACGGCGGTGGGTCTCGCGGCTTTATCACTGGCTGCGAGGCAAGGAGCGTAGCCCCGTGCCGAATGTCGTAAACTTCCTCCGTCTCGCGGCCCAGAATGGT
Source organism: Steroidobacteraceae bacterium (assembly GCA_035545455.1). GTDB lineage: Bacteria > Pseudomonadota > Gammaproteobacteria > Steroidobacterales > Steroidobacteraceae > 13-2-20CM-66-19. Next base: position 784 of record DASZYK010000090.1, on the reverse strand, counting down.
TTTGCTTCGAGCCCCGTGAGGGAATTACCGGACAAGGGTTGATGACATGCACGAGAGCGAGTTGCCGATAGCCGTCATCGGAGCAGGGCCGTACGGTCTTTCGATCGGGGCGCATCTGCGCGGGCGCGGGATTCCGTTCAGGATCTTCGGTGACCCGATGGAGAGCTGGCGCAGGAAGATGCCGCAGGGGATGCTGCTCAAATCGGAGGGCTTCGCTTCGAGCCTGTTCGATCCCGCCGGTCAGTGCACGCTGGAGCGGTATTGCCGCGAGCAGTCGTTGCCTTACGAGGCGGTAGGCGAGCCGGTGCCGATCGAGCGGTTCATCGCCTACGGGCTCGAGTTCCAGAGGCGGTGCGTGCCCGAGCTCGAGCCGCACAAGGTGCGCATGCTGCGCAGGGATCCGCGAGGCTTTTCGTTGACCACGGATTCCGGCGAGACGCTGGCTGCGAAGCGCGTCATCGTGGCTACGGGAATCGCCCATTGCGGTTTCATTCCGCCCGAGCTCCAGGGATGCCCGCCGGAGCTGCTCTCGCACAGCTCGGACCACTCGGACCTGGCCGGCTTTCGGGGGCGGCGGGTGGCCGTGATCGGTGGGGGCTCTTCCGCGAGCGACATCGCGGCGCTCCTGCACGAAGCCGGCGCCCACGTGCAGCTCGTGGCGCGCCGCCGCGCGCGCGCGTTCCACGAGCCGACCGTCGAGCCGCGGCCGCTGTGGCCGCGCATCAGCGCACCACGCTCGGGCCTGGGCCTCGGGTGGCGCTCCCGACTGTGCACGGATGCGCCG
>DASZYK010000089.1:0-1810 GCA_035545455.1 Steroidobacteraceae bacterium | reverse complement strand
GACAAGCCCTGGTTCCACGACCGGGAGTTCTGGCCCGCCTATCTTTCGATGCTCGCGGCGCAGCGCTTCAACCGCTTTCAGCTCAGCCTCGGGATCGGATACGACTCGCTGCAGGGCGTCCGGGACGCCTATCTTCTCTTCGCGTACCCGTTTCTTCTCCCGGTGCCCGGGTACTCGGTACGGGCGGTGAACCTTCCGGACGAGGAGCGCGACCGGAACCTCGATATGCTGCGGTTCATCGGCCGCGAGACCGTCAGGCGCGGCATGGACTTCCAGCTCGGCATCTGGACCCACGGCTATCAGTGGGTCGACAGCCCGAATGCCAACTACACGATCGCGGGCCTCACGGCCGAGAATCATGCGGCCTACTGTCGGGACGCGCTCGCGGCACTGCTCGACGCCTGTCCGACGATAGGCGGCGTAACGTTGCGGACGCACGCGGAGAGTGGCGTGCGCGAAGGCAGCTATGCCTTCTGGCGGACCGTGTTCGAGGGCGCGGCGCGCTCCGGCCGCAGGGTCGAGCTCGATCTGCATACCAAGGGGCTCGACTGGAAGCTCATCGACGAGGCTCTGGCCACGGGCCTGCCGGTTCGACTGTCGCCCAAGTACTGGGCGGAGCACATCGGCATGCCATATCAACAGGCGGCCATCCGCGAGCTCGAGATGCCGCGCGAGCACGCCCACGCGGACGCCTTCGCCGAGCTCAGCACGGGCTCGAGAAGCTTCACCCGCTATGGCTATGCGGACTTCCTGCGCGATGACAGGCGATACAACGTCATGTTCCGGGTCTGGCCCGGCAGCGACCGGCTCCTCCTCACGGGCGATCCAGTCACCGCCGCCGCCCACTCGCGCGCCTTCGGGTTCTGCGGCGCGGACGGCGCGGAATTCTTCGAGCCGCTCTCCTTCAAGGGGCGCCGCGGCTCGGGGCTGCCCGGCGGCCGATGCGCTTACGCCGACCGGTCGCTCGAGCCGCGCCGTGACTGGGAGAAGTATCGCTACACCTACCGCATCTGGGGGCGGCTGCTCTACGACCCCGGGACACCGCCGGAGGTCTGGCGGCGCTCGCTGCGGCGGCGATTCCGGGAGCGGGCGCCGCATGTCGAGGCGGCTCTCGCCGCATCGACCCGCATCCTGCCGATCGTGACCACCGCGCATCTGCCGTCCGCGGCCAACGACACGTACATGCCGGAGATCTATACCAACCAGCCGATCGCCGATGAGGGGCTGCCGAGTCCCTATGGTGACACGCCTTCTCCCAAGGTCTTCGGATTCGTCAGTCCGCTCGATCCGCGGATGTTCTCGAGCATAGAAGAGTTCGTCGGCGAGGTGGTCCACGGGAATCAGGGCGGCAAGCACTCGCCCTGCGAGGTCGCGCGCTGGCTCGACGCCCTGGCGAGCTCGGCCGAGCGTCATCTCGCTGCGGCGCTCAAGGCCGGCGCCTCGCCACCCGATGCGGAGCTGCGCCGTGTCGCGGTGGACGTGACGATCGAGACCGGTCTCGGCCGCTTCTTCGCCGCCAAGCTGCGCAGCGGCGCGCTGTATTCCCTCCACCGGCGCACTTCGAGCGTCACGGCACTCGAGGAGGCGCTGCGGGAGTACGAGACGGCCCGCGCAATCTGGTCACGATTCGCGCACTTCGCCCGCGGGGTCTACGCGCCTGACATCACGATCGGACCGCTCCCGCATCAGCGCGGCCACTGGCTCGACCGTCTGCCCGCGATGGACGCCGACATCGCAGCGATGCGCCGGCAACTGGACTCGGCGCGGGCGCAACCCGCTCCGACCGGAGCGGCCGATCGCACGCCGATAC
>DASZYK010000088.1:0-5870 GCA_035545455.1 Steroidobacteraceae bacterium | reverse complement strand
GGAGATTGCTCGGGAAGTCGCAGACGTAGCCGTGCAAGCGCCCGGCATCGAGCGCCGCCACTACGGCCGGATCGTCCACGATGCCGCTGCGCGAGAAGTTGAGGAGCACTCCCCCCTTCTTCATGAGCCGCAGGCGCGGCTCGTTGACCAGCCGCCGCGTCTGATCGTTGAGCGGCACGTGCACGGTGATCGCATCGGAGCGGGCGAAGAGATCGTCGAGCGAGAGCGCCTGCTCGACGCTGGAGGAGAGCTGCCACGCGCGCTGCACGGTGATCTGCGGGTCGTAGCCGAGGACGTTCATGCCGAGAGCCTCGGCGGAGTTGGCCACCTCGACGCCGATCGCCCCGAGGCCCACGACGCCGAGCGTGCGTCCCGGCAGCTCGAAACCGACGAACGCCTTCTTGCCCTTCTCCACCGCCTCGTCGATCGCCTGATCGTCGCCGCTCATCGAGCGCGCGAAGGCCCAGGCCTGGCAGATGTTGCGGGCGGCGAGCAGCAGGCTCGCGAGCACCAGCTCCTTGACCGCGTTGGCATTGGCGCCCGGAGCGTTGAACACGGGGATGCCGCGCCGGCTGAGCTCCGCGACCGGGATGTTGTTGACGCCGGCGCCCGCGCGGCCGACGGCGCGCACGGTCTCGGGCAGGCTGAGGCCGTGCATGTCGGCGGAGCGCACCAGGATGGCGTCCGGACGCTCCAGGCCCGAGGCGACCTCGTAGCGGTCGCGCGGCAGGCGCTCGAGGCCGCGCGCGCTGATGTTGTTGAGAGTCAGGATGCGGTACTTCATGGGACGCGGGTCCGTCAGCCGTGGCGGCGCTGGAAATCCTTCATGAAGGCGACGAGCGCCTGCACGCCCTCGAGCGGCATGGCATTGTAGATGCTCGCGCGCATGCCGCCGACGGAGCGGTGGCCCTCGAGGCTCACCAGCCCCGCGGCCCTCGCCTCCCCGAGGAAAGTCTTGTCGAGCTCCGCGCGGGGCAGCGTGAAGGGCACGTTCATCCACGAGCGGCAGTGCTTCGCCACCGGATTGCGGTAGAACCCGGACTCGTCGATGGCGCGGTAGAGGAGCTCGGCCTTGGCGCGATTGCGCGCCGCCATCGCCTCGAGACCTCCCTGGGCCTGCACCCACTTCAACACGAGGCCGCAGATGTACCAGCCGAACGTCGGCGGCGTATTGAGCATCGAGCCCTCCGCGGCCATCGCCTGGTAATCCCATACGGACGGAGTGCCCGGACGGGCCTTGCCGATGAGATCCTCACGCACGATCACGAGGCAAAGACCCGACGGACCGATGTTCTTTTGCGCGCCCGCGTAGATGAGACCGAACTTCGAGACATCGATCGGCCGCGAGAGGATGGTGGAGGACATGTCCGCCACGAGCGGCACCCCGCGGGTCTCGGGCACGTATGGAAACTCCACGCCGCCGATCGTCTCGTTCGGCGTGTAGTGCACGTATGCGGCGCCCGGGGTCAGCTCGAGGCTCCCCTGATCCGGCACCGTGGTGTAGCTCGAGGCCGCCTCGTCGCCCGCGACGTTGACCTTCAGCTGCAGCCGCTTCGCCTCGCCGATCGCCTTCTTGGACCAGGAGCCGGTGTTCACATAGTCGGCGGCCGCGCCGGGAGCGCTCAGGTTCATCGGGATGGCGGCGAACTGCCCGGTCGCGCCGCCCTGGAGGAAGAGCACCTTGTAGCCGGGCGGCACGGCGAGCAGCGAGCGCACGAGGCTTTCCGCCTCCTCGGCGACGGCGATGAACGCCTTGCTGCGGTGGCTGACTTCCATCACCGACATGCCGCTGCCGCGCCAGTCGGTGAGCTCCTCGCGGGCCTGCTCCAGGACTTGCAACGGCAGCGCCGCAGGTCCTGCGGCGAAATTGAATACGCGCACGAGTGCCCTTCCGGGTTCGGGTAAGACTTAGGGAATGAGGGATACTACCAAGCGCTCATTGGAGCGTCAGAACTTTTGGCCATATCGACCTCGCACTGAGAAGCGCTCGTGCCACTGGCCTTCCTTGGCGGCAAGGCACCGGTTCACCCCGCGGGCGGTCGGTCGCTCTCCCCCGGCCCGCTCTCCGGCGCCGCCTCGCCACCCTCGAGGCTCTCGATGCGCTCGACCCCGACCAGGCGCTCGCCCTCGGAGAGGCGGATGAGCCGCACGCCCTGGGTGTTGCGCCCGAGCTCGGAGACCTCGTCGACCCCCGTGCGCACCAGGGTGCCGGTCGAGCTGATGAGCATGATCTCCTGCCCCGGCAACACCTGAAGCGCCGCCACGGTCGTGCCGTTGCGGTCCGAGGTCTGCATGGCGATGACGCCCTGGCCGCCGCGGCCGTGCACCGGAAAGTCCTCGACGGGCGTGCGCTTGCCGTAGCCCGAAGCGGAGGCCGTGAGCACGCACCCGCGGCTCTCGCCCTGCCCGACGACGATGAGCGCGATCACCTCCTGTTCCTCCCCGAGCTTGATGCCCCGCACGCCCGCGGCCTCGCGGCCCATCGGACGCACCTCGCTCTCGTGGAAGCGGATCGCCTTGCCCCCGCTCGACACCAACATGATCTCGCGCTCGCCGTCCGTTATCGCGACGCCGACGAGCCTGTCATCATCGTGCAGGTCGACGGCGATGATGCCGCTCGGACGCGGCCGCGAAAAAGCCGTGAGCGGCGTCTTCTTCACCGTCCCCTGGCTGGTTGCCATGAAGACGTAATGCTGCTCGTCATACTGCTTGACGGGCAGCAGCGCGTTGATCTTCTCCCCGGGCTCGAGCGGGAGGAGATTCACCATCGGCTTGCCGAGGGAGCTGCGGCCGGCCTGGGGCAGCTCGTAGACCTTGAGCCAGTAGACCTTGCCGCGGCTGGAGAAACAGAGCACCGTGTCGTGGGTATGGGCGACGAAGAGCTTCTCGACGAAGTCCTCGTCCTTGACCGCGGTGGCGGCCTTGCCGCGGCCGCCGCGGCGCTGGGTCTGGTACTCCGAGAGCGGCTGCGACTTCGCGTAGCCGGCGTGCGAGAGTGTCACCACCACGTCCTGCGGCTCGATCAGATCCTCGGTGCTGAGGTCGAGATGCTCGCGGTTGATCTCCGTGCGGCGGGCATCGCCGTAGGTGTCCCGGATCTCGATGAGCTCCCCGCGGACCACCTCCGTGAGGCGCTCCGGCCGCGCGAGGATGTCCCCGAGATCCGCGATGCGCGCGAGCAGCTCCTGGTACTCGGCGATGATCTTGTCCTGCTCGAGGCCGGTGAGGCGGTTCAGGCGCATGTCGAGGATCGCCTGCGCCTGCGCCTCCGAGAGCCGGTATTGCCCATTCTCGGGGCCGCCCGCGAGGCCGGCGGGCCGGGTCGAGACCTCGCCGGCGCGCTCGAGGAGCGTGGTGACCACGCCCGGCGGCCAGCCGCGCCCCATGAGGGCGGCGCGCGCCTCCGCGGGCGCGGGAGCGGCCTTGATGAGGGCGATCACCTCGTCGATGTTGGCGAGCGCCACCGCGAGCCCCTCGAGGATGTGCGCGCGCTCGCGGGCCTTGGCGAGATCGAAGATGGTGCGCCGCGTCACCACCTCGCGCCGGTGGCGGATGAACGCCTCCAGCATATCCTTCAGCGACATCAGCTTGGGCTGTCCGTCCTGCAGCGCCACCATGTTGATGCCGAACACCGTCTCCATCGGTGTCTGCGCATAGAGGTTGTTGAGGACGATCTCGCTCACCTCGCCGCGCTTCAGCTCGATGACGATGCGCATGCCGTCCTTGTCCGACTCGTCGCGCAGGCCGTCCGATGCGATGCCCTCGATCTGCTTCTCGCGCACGAGCTGCGCGATGCGCTCGATCAGGCGCGCCTTGTTGACCTGGTAGGGAAGCTCCGTGACGACGATCGCCTGGCGATCGCCTCTGCCCACCTCCTCCATGGTGACCCGGGCGCGCACCGACAGCCGCCCGCGGCCGGTGCGGTAGGCGGTCGCGATCTCCTGGGCGCCGTTGATGATGCCGCCCGTCGGAAAGTCGGGGCCGGGCACGTGCTGCATCAGCGCCGCGAGCGGCAGCGCCGGGTCATCGAGGAGCGCCAGGCAGGCGTTGACGATCTCCGTCAGGTTGTGCGGCGGAATGTTGGTCGCCATGCCGACCGCGATGCCGGTCTGGCCGTTGACCAGCAGATGAGGAATCCGGGTCGGCAGGACCGAGGGCTCGAGCTCCGACTCGTCGTAGTTCGGCGTGAAATCGACGGTCTCCTTGTCGATATCGGCCAGGAGCTCGTGCGCGAGGCGCGACATGCGCACCTCCGTGTAGCGCATGGCCGCCGGCATGTCCCCGTCCACGGAGCCGAAATTGCCCTGGCCGTCGACCAGGAGATAGCGCATCGAGAAAGGCTGCGCCATGCGCACGATGGTGTCGTACACCGCCGTGTCGCCGTGCGGGTGGTACTTGCCGATCACGTCGCCGACGACGCGCGCGGACTTCTTGTACGGCTTGTTCCAGTCGTTGCCGAGCTCTCGCATGGCGTAGAGCACCCGCCGATGCACGGGCTTGAGGCCATCGCGGACATCGGGCAGCGCACGCCCGACGATGACGCTCATGGCATAGTCGAGGTAGGACTGCCGCATCTCGTCTTCGAGGCTGACCGGCAGGATTTCTCGGGCGATTTCGGACATCCGGGAATGTTAGCATATGGGCATGATGCGCATGGCTCTCGACCTTCCGCCCAATGCCGATCGCGGCGAGCTGTCGAAATTCGACGCGCTGGCGCACCGCTTCTGGGATCCGCACGGGGAATTCCGTCCGCTGCATCTGCTGAATCCGGTGCGGCTCGGGTTCGTCGCCGAGCACGCGCGCCTCGCGGACGCGCGCGCGCTCGATGTCGGCTGCGGCGGCGGCCTGCTCAGCGAGGCCCTGTCGCGCCATGGCGCCAGGGTGACCGGCATCGACCTCGCCCCGGGGATGGTCGAGGTGGCGCGGCTGCACGCGGCCGAGGAGGGCCTGCAGGTCGATTATCGCGTGGCGGCGGCCGAGGATCTCGCCGCGGATCTCGCGGGAAGCTTCGATGTCATCACCTGCATGGAAATGCTGGAGCACGTGCCGCGGCCGGAGCGGATGCTCGCGACGCTCTCCTCGCTCGCGCGTCCCGGCGGCTCGGTTTTCGTCTCGACGCTCAACCGCAATCTGAAGTCCTTCCTCATGGCGATCGTCGGCGCCGAGTACGTGCTCAAGCTGTTGCCGCGCGGCACGCACGAATACGACCGGCTCATCCGCCCGTCGGAGCTCGCGCGCTGGGCGCGCGGCGCCGGCCTCATGCCGCGCGCCATCGCCGGCATCGAGCTCAACCCCTACACCGAGAGCTGCCGCCTGACGCGCGACCCTTCGGTCAACTATCTCGTGCACCTCGAGCGGGTGCAGGCGTAGCGGCGCCATGACACCCCTTCTGATCGCGGCCGCCTCGCTTGCACTCGGCGCGGCGCTCGGCTTCCTGCTCGGACAGCTGCGCGCCGCGGGGCGAGTCGAGTCGCTGCGCGTCGAGCTCGAAGCCGCGCGCGTGCGCCTGGAGGCGGCCGTGCGCCAGGAAGCGGAGCGCGCCGCGCTGCTCGAGCAGTCGGAGGCGCGCCTGCGCGCCTCGTTCGACTCGCTTGCCGGGGAGACGCTGCGCGCCAACAGCGAGCTCTTCCTGCGGCTCGCGCGCGAGGCGCTCGGACGCGACCAGGCGCTCGCCGAAGGCACTCTCAAGGAGCGCGAGGCCGCCATCGCGCAGCTCGTCGAGCCGCTGCGCGCCGCCCTCGAGCGCACCGAGCAGCACGCGCATGCGCTCGAGCGCGAGCGGCGCGACGCCTATGCGGCGCTGCGCACGCAGATCGAGTCGCTGGCGAGCGGCCAGAGCCAGCTGCAGCGGGAGACGCGCAATCTCGTCA
>DASZYK010000087.1:0-4028 GCA_035545455.1 Steroidobacteraceae bacterium | reverse complement strand
CTGACATAGGGCGCGTTGTCCGCCGCGCCGGCCGGTGCCGGCGACAGCGCCGACGCGATGAGAGCCACGGGAACGAGAGCCGTTCTGATCGATGTCATCTTGCCGCGCGCCCTCGGAATTCTCAGAGGGCTCAATACGTCGCCATGCGCACGTGCAGGACCTGCGGAGTGGACGTGAAGTTCAGCCCCCAGTCGACCTGATCCCCGTTCCAGACACGCTGGAATTTCCAGACGCCCTCCACGTAAGTCCCCTCCTCCACGCGCGCGTACTGCCCCTGAAGTCCGCTCTTCTCATCCGCGAGCTCGAACGACACGCGCGCATGCAGTCCCGTCACCAGGAACTCGCCGGGCCCGAGCCTCCCCACCAGCACCCCGCCCTCCGGCTGCGGATTGCCCGGCGGGACGCCGTTGCCGAAGAGCGGCAGGCCGTAGGAAACAACCGCCTTCCAACGCCCGAGCGGGATCGTCTGCAGGTGGACAGCGCTGTCTTCCGAAACCCCGAAAAGATCGCCGCGGTAGCTCACGTCCGCGAGCTCCGCAGCCATGGGACCGAGGAGGCGGTATTCCAGCGCGAAGGGCGCCAGCGTCTTCGCATCGACCGCGCGCGCCCCGAGCGGATAGTTGCTGTAGCCGGTGAAGTCGATGCCGAAGGGCGAGAAGCCGATCGCCTGGCGCCCGAGCGCGGCGAAGAGATAGCGCGCGTAAGGCTGCGCGCTGCCGGTCTCCGCGACGAAGAGCGCGTTGTCTGCCCGGTGATAGAGGTCGAGCACCTTCATATACCGGGCGTAGTCCGGCATGTAGATGTCCGGCGCGATGACATCGATCGCCGGGGCCGCGGCCTTCCAGACACCCAGCGCATCGTCCGTCGGCCCACCGCTCTCGAAGGTGATCGGCGGCCCGGGATGCAGCGGATCGCGCAGCGCCGCATTGACGTACATCGGCAGCGGATAGGCCGCCTTGCCCGCCGCGGCCACCTGCTGCACGAATCGCGCGATGCTCCAGGCGTGGAAGAATTCGTCGGCCTGCGGACCGAACACCTCACTCCACGTGCCGCCGTGCTTCCCGAGCGCCTGGACCAGCCGCCGCGGCACCGGTCCCTCGAAGAGCTTCTGCGCCCTGCGCGAGTAATCGCGCACACACCCGTAGGTGCCGGTCTCGTTCTCGACCTGCACCATGATCACCGTGTGCTCCGGGTCCGCCCCGCGCAGGTGCCGCATCAACGCGACGAACGCGGCCCGGTCGGCGTCCAGCGTCGATTGCGCGAGCGGTGACAGGGAAGGCATGCGCCTGCCCCGCGGGTCGACGACTCGCGGGAACCTCGCATCGTCCAGCTTCACCCACTCCGGCGCGTAGGCCGGGCTGCTGTTCTTCCAGGTCCCGAACCAGAGCAGCACCGCGTGCAGGCCGTGCTCGCGCGCCTGCGCGAGGAAGAGATCGAGGAAGGAGAAGTCGAAGGTGCCCTCCCTGGGCTCGATCTGCTCCCAGGCGACCGGCATCACGACCGTATTGGCGCGCATCTGCGTCACGGCCGGCCAGACCTGCGGCAGCGCCGCGGGGTAGTTGCTGGAATTGTTGACCTGGGCGCCGAGGATGAGATACGGCTTGCCGGCGACGAGCAGCTCGTAGCGCCCGTGGGAGCTCAAGATGCGCGGCATCGGCACGCCATCGGCGGCCGCCGGCCCCGCGGTGCCGAGCGCGATCAGGACACCCGTGAGCGCCGCGAGAGCGAGCGGGCGCGCCGCGCGGATTCTATTCACTGCCCCCTCGCCTGTTCCCGGTCGGAGCCGGTATGGTAACGCTCCCAGAGTCATCGTGCCAGCATGCCGCCGCCGCTGCTCACCGCTCGCGGGGCGCGGGCAGCTCGAACTCGTGCCGCTCGCCGTTGAAGCGGATGTCGATCCGCAGGATGTGCTTCTCGCGCCAGTGGAATCTGATCCGCTTCGTCACGACCTCTCCGCCTTTCACCTCGCCGGGGGCGATGGTCACGTCCTTGAGGATCCCCGCCTCGAGGCTCGCGATCTGCTGGCGCAGCGCGGGGCTGTCGGCCCGGCCGCCCGCGACCGGCGTCTCGGGATTGATCTGGCCGCCGAGCGGCGCGCTGTTGCCGCTGAAATTGTGGACGTCGGGCTGCCCGAACTGGTTGTAGGTGGTCGCGGGTCCCGCCGTGTAGGAGGAGTTGTACGATCCCGAGGCTCCCGGACCGCGCGCGGCATCGGCCTTCACCTGCGCGATGAGCGCCTCGAGACTCATGATCGGCACGGCCTCGCCGCCGGCGGTCGAGATCTCGATGTCCTGCGGACCGAAGCTCGCCGCCTTCTGCGAGCGATTGAGGGCAACCACTTTGAGGATGAGCTCACCGTTCACCAGCCTCGGCTCCGGCACGATGCTGACCTCGCCCAGCGTCTGAGTGGAGGTCATGACGCCCGATGCCGGGCCCGCATCGCCCGCACCCGCCGGCGTCGCCATCCGCAGGCCGATGCAGCCGGCGGCGATTGCAATCGAGAGCATGCGCTTCATGGGTTTCTCCTGGATCGATCACGGAACTGTCGGACGGTGCCGGGGCAACACCGCGCTGCGAGCATTGGCCGCCCACTCACGCGGCCATGTCGGCGCGGCAGTTGCGCTCGATGAATTCGGCATGCGTCGGCATCGCTTCGGCGGCACGGCGGATGGTGAGCCGCATCGCGGCGAGGTGCCGCCTGACGAGGGCGGTGTCGAGCGTGTCGACCAGCGGATCGAAACGCTCCGGCATGATCCCCTGGCCGATCAGCACGGCGAGCCAGCTCGCGTCCTGGAAGAGCTCGCCGCCGAGCGAGATGAGCCGGCCGTGAGCGCGGAAGTGATCGATCTTCGTCTGCAGGGTTTCCGGGATCGCCATCTCCCGGCACTGTCGCCAGAGCGGAGCGTCGTCGCGCTCGATCGCCTTGTAGTGCAGGATGAGGAAGTCGCGGATGCGCTCCATCTCGAGCGACGCCTGCCGGTTGTACTCCTCGATGAGCAGAGGGTTGAAGCTGCGGTCCGGAAAGAGCCGCAGGAGCTTGGTGATCCCCGACTGGATGAGATGAATGCTCGTCGACTCGAGCGGCTCCAGGAATCCGCTGGCGAGGCCGAGCGCCACACAATTGCGGTTCCAGAGCTTTCGCCGCCGCCCGGTGGTGAACCGCAGTACCCGGGGCTCCGCCAGCGCCGCTCCTTCGAGGCTGCCCATCAACGCGGCTGCCGCGGCATCGTCACCGAGATACCGGCTGCAGTAGACGTAACCGTTACCCACCCGGTGCTGCAGCGGGATGCGCCACTGCCATCCCGCTTCCCGCGCCGTCGAGCGGGTGTACGGTGTCAGTCCCTCGGCATTCGCGCAGGGCGCGGTGACCGCCCTGTCGCAGGGCAGCCAGTGCGACCACTCCTCGTAACCCGTCCGCAGCGCCTCCTCGATGAGCAGGCCCCGGAAGCCGCTGCAATCGATGAAGAGATCGCCCGCGACCCGCTCTCCGTCATCGAGGCGCACGGCATCGATGAAGCCGTCCTCCGCGCGCAGCTCCGACCCGACCACCTTTCTGTCGAGCCTTCTGACGCCGCGCTGCTCGGCGTACTGGCGCAAGTAGCGCGCATAGAGCGATGCGTCGAAGTGGTAGGCGTAAGCAAAGGTCGAGAGCACCGAGCGCGGATCCGTATTCGGCGGGCTGAACCGGCCCATCATGGCCGCCACGTTGGCGAGGGAATGATCGCCGAGCGGCGCCTCGTCACCCAGGGCCCGCAGCTTCAGCCAGTAGTGATGGAAGTCGGTCGCATCGAGCGCCGAGCCGATGGCCCCGAAGGGGTGGAAGTACCGCTGGCCCAGGCGCGTCCAGTCGACGAACTCGATGCCGAGCTTGAACGTTCCGCGGGTCCTGCGGACGAAGTCGCTCTCCTCGATGCCGAGCAGCTGGTTGAAAAGATGCAGCACCGGGATCGTCGCCTCGCCAACCCCGACGGTGCCGATCTGTGAGGACTCTATGACGTCGATGGCGCAATAGTTTCCCTGCAGCAGGC
>DASZYK010000086.1:0-4788 GCA_035545455.1 Steroidobacteraceae bacterium | reverse complement strand
TCCTGCTGCGAAGCCTGCGCTGCGAGGACAGCGTGGCGCATATCATCTGGAGCGCCGGTAACGAGCTGCCGCTCGGCACCGACACCTTCGTCGTACGCGACGGCAAAATCGTGTCGCAGACTTTTGCGATGTACGCGCCGGCGGCAGCATAGCAGCCGCCCAACTTCGGTAGGAACCAACGACGCATGAAGACGATCATCAGGACGGAGGACGCTCCGAGCTCACCTTATTACAGCCAGGCGGTCATGGCCGGCGGATTCCTCTTCGTCAGCGGGATGACGGCGATGGATCCGCGGACGGGGAAGCTCGCAGGCGGGACGATCCAGGAGCAGACGGCGCGCGCTCTGCAGAGCTGCGAACGGATCCTGAGCGTCGCAGGGGCTTCGCTGCAGAACATCGTCGATGTGCAGATCCTGCTCGCGCGGCCCGAGGATTTCGCGGGCTTCAACGAAGCCTACGCCTCGTTCTTTCCCGTCGATCCGCCGGCTCGCTCGGTCGCGAGGCTGGGCGTGGAGCTGCCCGGCGTGCTGGTGTCCATCCGCATGGTGGCGGTCTTATCTCGATGATTTCAGGACCTTCCACGGCACCGGAAAGCCGGAAGGCGCGACCGCCGACATCGCAGGGGTTGACCCGATCTCGTGGAACGTCTCGAGCTTGCCGGCCCGAGGGCTCGTCTCCTTCTGACTTCATTCCTCCATGGGGCTCAGTCTCAACGCGCTGTGCCGGGCCTGCCTGTCAATGCTCGCCAGTTCTTCTCCGCCTCCGCCAGGTAAGTCTGTGGAGAATCGAGGAAGTAAACCAGCGAGGTTGCCGAAGTGAAGCAATATAGCTTGTGAGTATCCGGGTCGGTCCAGTTGAACGAACAGTCGGCAGGAATCAGCTTCCCGGCAACAAGCCCGATGGGATCATGATCGTCGAACGTGCCTTTCATCCTTGCCGGAGGGACGACCCATTTCCAGATGCCCTTATGCTCGCTGAGGGCCTTCGTCGCAGCCGCTGACTCGGAGTCGGGAAGTGGTGGCGTCGCGTCACGCTTCGCCTCTTGTGCGTATGCGGACATGGCCAGCAGCGTGCAGCCGAAGAGCAGAGATATCGTGAGTCGGGTTCGCTTTTTATCCTGCAGGGTCATGCCGTCCTCATTGAATGAATGGAAGCGCCGCAGATGTCATCCTCCCGCGCGCCCTTTGAGGAGATGACACCTCAGCCGCCAAGGCCCAATTCGGCGAAGACATCCGAGCCGAGGCACACGCAGCGCGACCAGCATAGGCCATCTCGAGACTGCAAAACCAGTCGGCTCACGAGCCGCTCGGCCATCACTCCTGGAAGCGGTTGGCGGCAAGCCTGAACTGAACCGCACCGCGAGGAGAACCGCCACCCGGCACTGGCGGTATCGAAGAAGCCGCAGTAGGCTGTCGTCAGCACTGATGCGAAAGAGGCGCCAATGTCAATCAAACGTACATCCAAGAGCGTCGGAACCGCCACACGCAAGCCAGCGGCGTCACCAGGCATGCGCCATGTCGACGTCACAGCGCCGAATCAGATGGTTCCAGGGCAGCTCTACTCCGGCTGGCTGTGCAAGAACAAGTCGTGCGGGCTCGTCATCGCCATTGCGCCCACACAGCCGGGAGGCAAGGCGTCCCTGGCGGAGTCTGCCGACCAACTGATCGTGATCAAGTGCCCGCATTGCGGAGACGAGAATCTGTACCGCCTGAGCGCCCGGGGTGAGCACGAATACAGGGTGAAAAGCGCTGGCTCGTGATCCGCGGCCAGCGATATGCCACTGGAGCGCAACCGGCCATTGCTCTCAACCGGCGGTGCTCGAGCTCAGGGGTCAAACGGCCATCACGGCCAATTCCCGGCGTCAGCATCGACTGGGATGGCCTGCCGGCAATGCAATATCACCGAGAGCCGACGGCGGACATTCGGCGCTCGCAACCGCCTCCGCCAGCACCTCCGCTCCCGCGCCCGGCCGTCGCGCGCCCTCGCTCAATGTGCGACGGAACTCGCTCGCGCCGGGCTCTCCGGCGTATAAACCCTGCATGTGGCGGACGATGGCGGACAGCCTCTCACCGCGCGCCAGCTGGCGTTCGGCGTAGTGCTGCATACGCTCCACGGCACGCGCGCGTACGACGGCGTCAGGGATTTCCTCGGTCGCCTGCAGGATCCCAGCGGGCTGCTCTGCGCCGAACACGAGGGTGTCGAGGCGAGCGAGCACCACAGGTCGGTGATACGCCTCGCGCCCGAGCATGATGCCGTCCAGGCCCTCGAGCGTCCTGAGAATCGCGCCCGGCTCGCGCAGGCCGCCATTGATGACCACCTGCAAACCGGGAAACGCTGCCTTCACCTGGCTCACGATGTCATACCGCAGCGGCGGAATCTCCCGATTATCCTGCGCCGACAGTCCGCCGAGCACCGCTTTACGCGCGTGGACGATGATTGCTTCGCAGCCGGCGTCGCGCACGCCTGCCACGAACCGGTAGAGCGCAGCCAGCTCCGCTTCACCGAAGCGGCGGCTCTCCTCGACGGCCGCCCTGCCCCGGCCCTCGATGACCCCGATCCGCATCTTGACGGTCACCGGCACGCGCACGGCTGCGCGCATCGCGGCCACACAGGCCGCCACGATCTGCGGCCGCTGCATCAGATAGGCGCCGAGCACGCCACCTGTCGCCCGGTCGCTCGGGCAACCGCAGTTGAGGTTGATCTCATCGTACCCCGCCTGCTCACCTCTGCGAGCCGCGTCCGCCAGCTCCTGCGGATCACAGCCGCCGAGCTGCAGCGCGACCGGGTGTTCCTCGGGGTCGAACTCGAGAATTCGGGCGCAGTCGCCGTGCGCCAGATCGGCGGCGTCGATCATCTCCGTGTACAGGAGCATCCGCGCCGAGAAGCCGCGCAGGAAATAGCGGCAGTGACGGTCCGTGCGCCCCATCATCGGCGCGACATTGATTCTCCGGTCCAGCAACGGCCGCAATCACTTGGTGGAGACGGTCGCCACCTGCGCGCCGCGACCGCGCAGGCTGTTGATTGCGAACCCGGCCGCGAGTATCAGCAGGACGGCCAGCTGCGCCAGCGAGGTCTGCCAGGTCGGATACACCCCCAGCAACTCGATATGCGGAATCGGCGCAATGCTCACCGGCGCCCAGCCCGCCTCCTGGAGGGCCGAGACACCCTTGCCGGTGAGCACGACGGCAAGCACTGCGATCAGCACCGAGCTGGCCGAGAAGAATTTCGCGATCGGCAGCCGGCGGCTCGTGCGCAAGAGAACCCAGGCGATCAGGCCGAGCGTGACCGCGCCGGCCCCGATTCCGGCCAGGAGCCAGAATTCCTCACCTACGTTCCACAGCGCCACATAGAAGAGAATGGTCTCGAACACCTCGCGATAGACGGAGATGAAGGCGAGCCCAAAGAGAAACCACGCGGAGCGCTGATTCACCGCGAACGTCATCTTGCTCTTCAAATAGGTCTGCCAGCGCCCGCCAACGCTCTTCCCGTGCATCCAGAGACCGACGCTCACCAGCACCGCGGCTGCGAATACGGAGGAGACTCCCTCGGTCAGCTCGCGGTTGGCGCCGCTGATGGATATGGCGTAGCGCGCAAGCGCCCAGGTGATGGCGCCGGCCAGGAGCGCAGAGCTCCAGCCGGCATGCACATAGCGCAGCGCAGCGAACCGCTCCGCCCTGCGCAGAAAGGCCAGCAAGGCCACCACGACGAGCAGCGCCTCGAGCCCTTCGCGGACCAGGATCGTGTACGCGCCGAGGAAGGTGGCTACCGGATCGTTGGCCGCCTCCGCGGTCACCGCCTGCGCCTGGACCAAGAGCGCATTCACCCGAGCCGCCTGCGCGGTGACACTGGCGAGCGGCGCGTGCCGGGACAAAGCGGTTCGGTACGCGCCCATGGCAGTTTCCAACTGCACTCGAAGCGCGCCATCGCGGGCGTTCAGTTGGGGCTCGATCGGCTCGATGCCGTCGAGGTATGCCGACAAAGCCAGCGCGGTGGATTCCGCAACGGACCCTGCGCGATAGGCCGTCAGGCTCGCCTGAAGGCGCGCCTGCGCCAGAGCAATGCCGTGCAGAGCCTCCCGCAGCGCGCCCGGATTCGCACGCAGGTAGCCGACGAGAAGCCGTGACTGCGGCAGGCCGAGCTCGGGCGCGAGCTGCGTGACCCGCGCCTGTGAGAGATCATTCAGATTGGTGATGCGGGCGCGGGCCGTGGTGTCCTGCCGCCAAAGGCGCGCCGCGGCTTCAGACTTTCCCTGCGGGTAGGCCAGCGTGCCGACGTAATATGCGAGGTCCCACCGGCTCTCAGCCGGAAGCGTCTTGCCGTAGCTCGCCATGGGAGTGCCCTGCACTCCATGAGTGATGACCTCATAGAGGGACAATGCGCTGCGCTGGTCCGCGCGCGATTGCGCAGTGAAGTCCACCGGCCGGGGCGAGAGGCGGACGCCCACGGGGCCATCGCCCTTTCCGGTGGCGCCGTGGCAGGCGGCGCACTGCTGCTGATACAGCGCCGCCCCCTGCGCGAGATCGGGTGTCCGCTTCGGCCCGGTCGCGATCGGATAGGCCCGCAACAGGGAATCCGCCAGCAGGTGTGCGCTGCGGGATACGTCGGCGGGCGAGCCTTTGGCATCGATCAGGGCAATCAGTGCGTTTGCCTGCGCCAGCAGCGCCGGAGATGAGCCGGTTGGCGGCAGCGCCTGGATCCGGGCTCTCGCCGTTCGCGAGAACTCGCGCATTTCCGAGTATTCCGAGCTGCTGATCACTGCTCCGTCCTTGACCGCCCCGGCGTAATCCG
>DASZYK010000085.1:0-5297 GCA_035545455.1 Steroidobacteraceae bacterium | reverse complement strand
GGATGACCGTGGCCGCGTTGTAGCGTCCGGATTCGAGCGCCGTCAGATAGATGAAGGGCTTCACCAGCGAGCCGATCGATCGGTGCGCATCCAGCGCGCGATTGAAGCCGTCGAAATCGACATTGCGTCCGCCCACGATCGCGAGCACATCGCCGCTCTGCGGAGAGGTGACCACGACCGCGCCCTCCAGCTTCGCATCGCGGCGGTGGCGCCGCTCGTCGAGCGTGCGCAGCTGCGCATCGAGTGAGCGCTCCGCAAGCTCCTGCACCCTCGGCTGCAGGCTCGTGTACACGCGCAGGCCGGCCTCGGTCAGCTCCTTCTCGGGGTAATCGCGCCGCAGCGTCCGGCGCACGAGCTCGAGATAGGCGGGATAGTAGGCGCCGGATGCGCCGGCGCTCACCCCCAGCGGCTGGCGCTGCGCGATCAGCGCCTGCGCCGGCTTCACGACGCCCTGCTCGGCCAGGATCTTCAGCACCAGGTTGCGCCGCGCGAGCGTGCGCTGCGGATGCCGGCGCGGGTCGTAATAGGTGGGACCGCGCACGATCGCCACCAGGGTCGCGATCTGCGGCAGGTCGAGCTCCGAGAGGGGCCGGCCGAAATAGAACTCGCTCGCGAGACCGAAGCCGTGGATCGAGCGGTTGCCGTCCTGCCCGAGGAAGATCTCATTGATGTAGGCATTCATGAGATCCGGCTTGCTGAAGTGCGAGGCGAGCGAGACCGCCATGATCGCCTCGCGCACCTTGCGCCCGAGCGTCTGCCGGTTGGAGAGGAAGTAGCTCTTGACGAGCTGCTGGGTGAGCGTGCTGCCGCCTTCCTCGATCCGGTGCGAACGCAGATCGACCCAGAGCGCCCGCAGGATCGCCGTCGGATCGACGCCGCGGTTGGTGTCGAAGCTGCGGTCCTCCACCGCCTTCAGGGCGGCCGGCAGGAGCGGCGGCACCTCCTGCGGAGTCACCACGATCCGGTCCACGCCATCGCTCGGAAAGAGACTGCCGATGAGGAGCGGATCGAGCCTCATCACCGGCACCTCCCGGCCCGCGCTGTCGCGCAGATCCTGGATGCCCGTGGGACCGAAGAGCACCGACAGCACGGTCGCGGGCCGGCTGCCGTCGGCGAATTGCGCCGCCCGCAGCGCGACGTCGATGCGCTCGCCGGTCACCCGGTACGTGCCGGGCTCCTGCAGCTCCGCCACACGGTGATAGGAGAGCCGCTGCAGCTCGTGCTCGAGCTGCGGCGGCGAGAGATCGAGCCCGGCATAAAGATCGAGGGGCGCGGCATAGACATGCGCGGGCAGTGTCCATCGCAGCCCCTCGAAGCGGTGCGTGACCAGCAAGTCGAGATAGTAGATGTAGGCGCCGCATCCGAGCACGCCCGCCAGCGCTACCCCGGCCAGTACGCCGCGCAGACCCCAGCGCCGGGCCGCGGACTTCTTCCGGCCTCCTGACGGGCTGGACCGCCCGCGCGATGAACGCCGCGCCGAGCGCTTCAGAGCAGCAGCTCCTCGGCGGGATCGCGCAGATTGTAAGACGAGCTCATGCAGTGGCCGTACGCGCCCGCATTGGCGATGAGGATGACGTCGCCCTCCCGGGTGGGCGGCAGCAGGCGGTCGTGGCCGAGGACGTCCGCGCTCTCGCAGATGGGACCCACGATGTTCACGAGCTCCGTGGCCGGCTGCGCCAGGCGAGTGAGATTGGCGATCTCATGGTACGCCCCATAGAGTGCCGGTCGGATCAGAGAGTTCATGCCGGTCGCGACACCGACGTAGCGCACGTCCCCCTTGCTCTTCAGCTGCGTCACCCGCGCCAGCAGCACGCCCGCCGGCGCGGCGAGGTACCGGCCGGGCTCCAGCCAGAATTCGAGCCTGGGCTGCTCCGCACGGACGGCCGCGAGCAGCGTATCGAGCTTCGCCAGGTCCAGACCGGGCTGATCGCTGTGCTCCGGCACGCCCAGACCACCGCCGATATCGATGGCGCGCACCCCGTCGAATCGCTGCGCGAGCGCCGCCAGTTGCCGTGCCGTGCGCTGCCAGGTCGTGATATCGAAGATGCCGCTGCCTACGTGAGCCTGGAGGCCGACGATTCGCGCACCCGTCTTGCTCGCTTCGTCAGCCAGCCGCTCAACATCTGCGACCGGAACACCAAACTTGGCGTGCGCACCCGCCGTGCGCACGTGATGGTGGTGCCCGGCGCCCACGCCGGTATCGATCCGCACGAAGATCTCACGGTCACGGAAGAGGCTCCCCCACTCCGTCAGCGCGTATAGATTGTCGACGGTAACCTGCACGCCGCGATCGAGCGCCCAGGCATACTCCGCGCGCGAGGCGAAGTTGGGCGTGTAGAGCACACGCCGCGGATCGAGATCCGGGAAGAGCCCGAGGACGCGCTCCGCCTCGTTGCGCGACACGCACTCGAACTCGACCCCTTCCGCCCGCACCGCCGCGAGCACCGCCGGATGCGGGTTGGCCTTCATGGAATAGTGCACGCGCGAGACCGAGCCCATGGCGCGCAGCGCGCGAGCCGCGGCCCGCACGGTATCGATGTCGTAGACATACGCCGCATCCCGGTCGCCGAGCGCGGCGAGAACCTTCGCGCGCTTCTCGCGCCACCACGGCGTTGTCCGCGCCGCATCCGCCTGGGGCTTGGCGAAAAGCTCCTGCCAGGTGGGGCCGAGCACCCGGTCGCCCGGCACCGGCCGGATCAGCAGCTCGTGGAGCTGGTCGACGAGGCGGTCACCCTGACGCTCATCGACCACGAAGGTGAAGTTGAGATCGTTGGCCGCCTGGCTCACGAGGTAGATCTTCTGCTCCTCGAAGAACTCGAACGCGCCGCCCAGCTGGTGCAGGATCGCCCGGATGTTGCGTCCGACCAGGCTGACCGAGGCGCAGGGACCTATCACCTGCACGCGGCAGAGACGCGAGAGATCGCTCACCAGGCCGGCGAGCAGGGTCTCATCGAGCGTGTTGGCGGCGGGATCGAGCGAAACGGTGACGGTGGTCTCCGACGTCGACACGAGATCCACCGACATGCCGTGGGTCTTGAAGATCTGGAAGGCATCGGCGAGAAATCCGACCTGGTGCCACATGCCGGGGCTCTCGAGCGAGATCAGGGTGATGCCCTTCTTCGTGCACACCGCCTTCACCTGCGCGTTGCCATCGCCGCCTTCGGCGCTGAGCACGGTGCCCTCGAGGTCCGGCGCCTGGGTCGCGTAGACGTGCAGCGGAATCCGATACTGGCGCGCGGGCAGGATGCAGCGCGGGTGCAGCACCTTGGCGCCGCTGGTCGCGATCTCCTGCGCCTCGTCGTAGTGCAGCGAGCGCAGGAGCCGCGCCGTCGGGGTCGAGCGCGGATTGGCGCTGAACATGCCGGGAACGTCGGTCCAGATCTCGAGCCGGCGCGCGCGCAGCTTCGCGGCGAGATAGGCGGCCGAGGTGTCGGAGCCGCCCCGGCCGAGGAGCACCGTATCGCCGTCCTCGTCCCGCGCGATGAACCCCTGGGTGACGACGATGGGCGCGAGACTCGCCAGCCGCTGCTCGAGCTCCTGATCGGGGGCGAAGCTGCACGTCGCGGAGAGCATGCTGGCCTTGGCGGATGCGCTGGGACGCTCCTCCGCGAGCAGCATGGTGCGCGCGTCGGCCCAGTCGACTTGCAGGCCCTGCGCGCGCAGGAACTGCGCGCCGAGGTCGGTCGCCATGAGCTCACCGCTCGACATCACGCGGGCCCGGGTCCGATCGCTCACCTCGCCGATGAGGGCGATGCCGGCGGCGATCTGGCGCAGCTCCTCGAGCTGGCGCTCGCAGCTGGCGCCCAGGGGGATGCCGAGCTCGGCGGCCAGCCGCCGATGCCGCTCCTCGATGCTCTTGAGCTCCTCTTCCTGCGCCTCCCCGCGCGCCGCCGACAGCAGCTTCTCCAGCCGGTCGGTGATGCCGGTGACGGCCGAGTGCACGATGAGCAGCCGTGCGCCCTCCGCGCGCCGCGCGGCCACGATCCTGGCAATGTTGCGCCAGTTGGCGAGCGAAGAGACGCTGGTCCCGCCGAATTTGAGGACGATCCAGTCGGACGCGGTGCGAGTCACGAGAAAGATTCCGCAGGCAAGCGGCGGCGAGGGCGGCCACCATGTGAGGCCCCGTGCGGGGCCCGAGGTAGACCGGAGTCGAGCAGTCCCCCAGGCGGGGCCGCGGCGCTGGCGCGCCCGGCCGCCCTGCTCGGGTCATGGAATGCTGTTACAGCTCCTCGTCGAAGTCGCGGAGGTCCTTCTCGAGCTTCTTGTCCGCCAGGACTTCCTCCAGCCGGCTCCAGGCGGCCTTGCCGCGCTTCACCTGACCGCGGACGCGCTTGTCCACCCGGTCGAGCAACCGGTCGTAATCGGTGCTGTCCTCGGTGGGCCCGCTCAAGAATTCCTCGTCGAGATCGAAGCTCTCGTTGTCTCGTTCCGACATCTAGCGGTGAAAATCCTGAGTTAAATCAAAGGGTAAGTGCATCACGGGCAGGGAGCAAGGCAGCGAACTATAACGGATTCCTGCCCGAGATCAATATTCAAGAAGGATCACTCCCTCGCCCCGTCCGTTCCCGGGTCCGCCGCTTTATTCCTCCGTCCGGTCCCGCACCGTTACTGGGGCTCCACGGCTCAATCCCAAGCCCTCGGCAGCGCTCTGCTCGGCGCGGGCGATCTCCAGCACGCCGAAGGAATTGACGAGCGCGAGGTATTCGCCGGGTCTCGTGTCACCGTACGTCCGCAGCAGCGGAAAGGCATGGTTCCCCGCGTGCACCAGCGGCAGCCGGAAGCGCTCGATCAGGGCCGCATCGATGTTGGTGATGAGGTTGCCGAAATGATCGATGCTGATGACGACCCCGGAGACACTGGCATGCTCGACAGCGGGCTCATCCACCCAGGAGGGCACCAGCGACCGCGCCGCCGCCGGCTCGCCCAGGTCGGCGGGGACGCAGCGGCCCGCCGCGAGCTCCGCCCCGACGGGCGCAAAGATGTCCCGCCCATGAAAAGTCGCGCTGGCGTGATGGACGCCGATCCGCGCGAGCCCCTGCGGGCGCAGACGCACGATCGAAGCCTCGGGATGGCGCGCGACCAGGGGCGCGAGAAGCCCGTTGTCGGGCGCGACGAAGAGGTGCTCGGCGGCGCTCACCACGACGATGTCCCGCGAGGTCCCCACGCCGGGATCCACCACCGCCACGTGCACGGTGCCCGCGGGGAAGTAGTGGAAAGCCCGTGCCAGCCAGAACCCGGCCTCGGCCGGCCAGTGCACCACGATCTCGTGCGTGAGGTCCACGATCCGTGCCGTCGGC
>DASZYK010000084.1:0-6557 GCA_035545455.1 Steroidobacteraceae bacterium | reverse complement strand
TCCATCCCGGCGAGCCGCTGCAGATCCACGAGCCCGGACTCGATGCCGCGGCGCGGGAGCGGCGCGTGGCGCAGATGCTGGCGCGTGTTGGCCTGGATGCGGCGATGGCCGCCCGCTACCCGCACGAGCTCTCCGGCGGCCAATGCCAGCGCGTCGGCATCGCGCGCGCGATGATCGTCGGACCCCGTCTCCTGGTGTGTGACGAGCCGGTGAGCGCGCTCGATGTCTCCGTGCAGGCGCAGATCCTCGAGCTGCTCGCGAGCCTCAGGCGCGAGCACGGCATGTCGATCCTGCTCGTGAGTCACAACCTCGCGGTCGTCAGGCGGCTCTGTGACCGCGTGCTCGTTCTCTACCAGGGGCGCATGATGGAGCTCGCCGACTCGCGCACGCTCTTCTCGCGCCCGCTCCATCCCTACACCCGCGAGTTGCTGGACGCGGTGCCGGTCCCGGACCCGCGCGTGCAGCCGGAGAGGCTCCGGCGGGCGCGCCTGGGGGAGCCGCAGGAGCAGGGCGAGAGCGCGCCGCCAGGCGGGTGCGTCTTCCGCGCTCGCTGTCCCCACGCCATCCCCGAGTGCGCCGCGCGGGCGCCCGCCTGGGAGGCGGCGCCCGGCGGAGGCTGGGTGGCGTGTCACCGCTTCCGGGACTTTGCCTATGGTATATCCTTGCCCCCTGAGACCCGCCGTCCCTGATGGCCGGTGTCCGAGCAGGACCCAATGAAACCCGACGCCAGCATCCGTCCGAGCGACAGCCTCCGCAACGTCCGTTATGAGATCCGCGGCCGCCTGGCGCGGCGCGCGCACGAGCTCGAGCGGCAGGGCTACGAGATCGTCTCGCTCAACATCGGCAACCCCAAGGCGTTCGGCTTCCGCACGCCGGAGACCATGCGCCTCGCCATGATCGAGAATCTCTCGGAGGCCGAGGGCTACTGTCACCAGAAGGGCATCTTCCCCGCCCGCGAGGCGGTGGTGATGCAGCAGCAGGCGAGGGGCGTCACCGGGGTGACGGCCGAGGAGGTCTTCATCGGCAACGGCGTGAGCGAGCTCATCGATCTGGTGCTGCGCGCGCTCCTCAACAGCGGCGATGAGGTGCTGGTGCCGAGCCCCGACTACCCGCTCTGGACCGCCGCGGTCACGTTGAACGGCGGGCGGCCGGTGCACTACCCCTGCCGGCCGGAGAACGGCTTCGTGCCCGATCCGGAGGAGCTCGCGCGCCTGGTGACGCCGCGCACGCGCGCCATCGTCATCATCAATCCCAACAATCCGACCGGGGCGGTCTACCCGCGGCCGGTGCTCGAGGCGCTGGCGCGGCTCGCGGAGCGCTCCGGCCTGATCGTCTTCAGCGACGAGATCTACGACCAGATGGTCTACGACGGCGCCGGGTTCGTTCCCATGGCGACACTCGTGCGCGACACCCTGTGCGCCACGCTCTCCGGCCTTTCGAAGGTCTACCGGGCCTGTGGCTACCGGGTGGGATGGGCGGTCTTCTCAGGCCGTACCCGCGCCGCCGCGGAGTACCTGAGCGCGCTGGAGCTGCTGAGCTCGCTGCGCCTCTGCAGCAACGTCCTCTCGCAGTGGGCCGTGCAGACGGCGCTCGGCGGGTATCAGAGCGTGAAGGATCTCGTCAGCCCCGGTGGACGCCTGTACGAGTCGCGGCGCGCCATCCTGAGCGCGGTGGAAGGCAGCCGCTTTCTGCAGCTGGCGGCGCCCCAGGGCGCCATGTATGCGTTCGTGGGTGTCGACGCCCGCGAGCTGCCGGCGTTCGACGATCAGAAGTTCGCCCTCGACCTCCTCGAGCAGAAGCACGTGCTGGTGGCGCCGGGTGTCAGCTTCAACGTGCCGTACCGGAATCATTTCCGGGTGACGACTCTCCCGGATGCGGTGACGCTGCGTGAGGTATTCACGCGCATCGATGAGCTGCTGCAGAGCTACGCGAGCGCCGCCGCCGCGGGCGAGCCGAGCAACGTGGTAGAGGCCACCTCACGTTTCAAGTGAAGGCGCAGGAAGAAGCGCTAAGCTCCTGTATTGTTTAAGCTCGATAGCCATCTTGGCGCAATCCTCGGAGGCGGAGGCACGGTGGTCGTGCCCTCGCGCCAGCGCGCGCATGCGCTGCGGCTGGCTTACGCGGCCGCGAGGCTCGCGCGCGGTGACAGGGTCTGGGCGAGCCCGGATGCGCTGCCGCTCGAAGGCTGGCTGATCCGCGAGATCGAGCGCCATGCCGCCGCAAGCGCCGACCCACCGGGCGCGAACGGCGGCAAAGCGCGCGCCGCCGAGCGCGGCGCGCCGGTGCCGCGGCTGCTGCCCCCGGCGGAGGAGTGGCTCCTCTGGCGGCAGTGCACGGCCGAGGCCACTCGCGATCTCGACCTGATCAATCGCGCCTCCCTGGCCGAGTCTCTGCGCCGCTCCGGCAATCTCGCCGCGGAGCTGGGCATCGACCCGGGAGCAATACGGGAGTCCGCCGCGACCGAGGCGGGACTCCTCGCCAGCGTGCACCGGGCAGTCCTCGAGCGCTGCGCGGCGCGCGGCGCCATGCCGCTCTCGGCAGCGCTCTCGTTCCTGCCGTGCGCCGGGGACGAGCGGCCGGTCGTGTTCGCGGGCTTTCTCGGCCGCTCCCGCAGGCTGCAGTCGATCGCCGAG
Source organism: Steroidobacteraceae bacterium (assembly GCA_035545455.1). Classification (GTDB taxonomy): domain Bacteria; phylum Pseudomonadota; class Gammaproteobacteria; order Steroidobacterales; family Steroidobacteraceae; genus 13-2-20CM-66-19. Next base: position 3,924 of record DASZYK010000084.1, on the reverse strand, counting down.
GCGCGGTCGCGGCGCGGCTATGAGACCGGCCATGCGTCCGCGGGTGACCCCGCCGCATGGTCACGACCACGCATCGCGAGAGCCACGGACCCGCATGACGAGCTGGAGCGCATCGCCGAGTGGTGTCGCGGGCGGCTGGCGGCGCAACCGGACGCGCGCCTGCTCGTTCTGTTGCCGGGATCCGCCGGCCGCCGTGAGCGGCTGGCGACCCTGATTCGCCAGGCGATCGACCCGCGCGGATCTCTGCGGGCCGCCGGGGAAGGCCCGGCGCTCCTCGGGCTGGAAGGGGGACAGCCGCTCGCGAGCCTGCCGCTCGTGGCGCATGCGCTCGGCACACTGGGTCTGCTCGCCGGGGGCGCGCTGGAGATCGAGGACCTCCTCGAGTGGCTGCGGGCGCCCTGGTGGGCCGAGCCGGCTGCGGCGGCGCGTGCCCGCCTCGATCACTGGCTGCGGGAGCGCGGCCGGCTCCACTTCGATCTGGCCTCGCTCATGGCGGCGCTGCGCCGCGCGCCGGGCGCGATTGCGGGACCGGCGTCAGTGATCGTCACGCGGCTCGAGCAGGCCGCCTCGGGGCTGCGCGCGAGCTCCGGCACACCGCGGGAGTGGTCGGAGCGTTTCAGGGCGGTGTTGGATGCGTCGGGATGGCCCGGCGCCGGGACACGCGACAGCGCGGAGCAACAGACGCTGGTGCGGTTTCACGAGCTGCTGGACGAGCTGGGTCAGCTTTCGACGGCGGTGCGCACCCTGACTCGCGATGTCGCCGTGCAGTGGCTGACGGAGTTGGCTGCTCGCACGTCCTACCGGCCTGCGGATGACGACCCCGCGGTAACCATATCCTCCGCGTATGCCGATCCCGTGGTGCGGTACGACGGGCTGTGGGTGGCCGGGCTCAACGCGGACGCATTCCCGCAGCCGGTGGCGCCCGACCCGTTTCTGCCGCTCGCGGCGCAGGTCGCGGCGGGCTGGCCCGCGGCCACCGCCGCCGGCAGGCTGGAGGAAGCACGGGCGCTCGTCGCCGCCTGGCGTGCCGCGGCGGAGGAGCTGGTATTCAGCGCCCCGGCGCGCGCCGATGACATCGAGCTCTTGCCCAGCCCCTTGATCGAGGAGTGGGGGACTGGTGCGGAACCGCCCTCGAGTTCGCGCGCCTCCATATGGCTGCCCACACGCCTGCACCGTCCGGGACTGCTGACGGAATGGCGGGACGATGCCGGCACCGCATGGGATCGGGAGTTGCCGCTGCCCTCCGGCACCCGCAGCCTCGAGCTGCAGAATCAATGCCCGTTCCGCGCTTACGCGGAGCTGCGCCTGGGGAGCGTGCAGCTCGATGTGCCGGAGCCGGGCGTCGCCCCCGATGCACGCGGCCAGCTCCTGCACAGCGCCTTGCAGAAGCTCTGGGAGCGGCTCGGTGACTCGCGGGCGCTCGCCGCCATCGCTCCACCCGCGCTGGAGGAAATGCTGGCGGCGTGCATCGAGGAGGCGGCGGCATCGCTCGACGATGCCGGCGGGGAGGGGATCGCCCGGCCGGCGCTGGCGCGCGAATGCCGCCGCATCGCGCGGCTCGTGCGCAAGCTCCTCGACCTCGAGCGGCGGCGCCCTCCGTTTCGCGTGCGGTACACCGAGTACTCCTCGCGCCTTCGCCTGGCGGGCCAGGAGCTGCGCCTGCGCATCGACCGGCTCGATGCGCTCGAGAGCGGCGGCCTCGCGATTCTCGATTACAAGAGCGGACGGCGGGTGAGCGCAGACTGGTATGGCGAGCGGCCTTCGCACCCGCAGCTGCTGGCGTATCTCGCGGCTGTGGGGGAAGAGGTCGTCGCGATGGCGACGGTCAACGTGACGGCGCGAGAGGTCAGATTCGACGGCATCGCTGCGAGCGAGAGCCTCCTTCCCAAGGTCGCGGGCGTGAAGGCCGCCGCGGGAGAGCGCGGCGATGCGTGGCAGTCGCATGTGCGCCAATGGCGCGGCCTCGTCGAGCGGTTGGCCGCTGCGTTCGCCGCCGGCCAGGCGGCCGTCGATCCGAAGCCGCGCGCCTGCGATTTCTGCCACGTGGCGAGCGTGTGCCGCGTGGGCGACTTCCTCATTGCCCGTGAGGACGAGAGCCCGCAGGAAGGCGCACAGGGAATGGATGATGACTAACGCAACCGTGCCGGAGCATGGCGGCGCGGCGCAGGCCGACGATCTGGCGCGCGAGCGCGCGATCGATCCTGCCCTCTCGGTGATCCTGCAGGCGCCCGCGGGATCGGGCAAGACCTCCGTCCTCACCCGGAGGCTGTTGCGGCTCCTCGCCGTCGTCGATGAGCCCGAGGAGATTCTCGCCATCACCTTCACCCGCCGTGCGGCGGCGGAGATGCGTGCGCGGGTCCTGCGCGCGCTGCGCGGTGAGGCGGGGGACGGCGCGCAAGGCGAGAAGCTGCGGGCTCTCGCGGCCGCCGCGCTGCAACGGTCCGAGGCGCGAGGGTGGCGGCTGGCGCAGGATCCGGGGCGACTGCGCATCCAGACGATCGACTCGTTCAACTTCCGGCTCGCCAGCCAGCTGCCGGTCACTGCCCGCGCGGGCACCGAGCTCGTGGTCAGCACGCGGGCGGCGGAGCTCTACCAGTTGGCGGCGCGCGAGACGCTGCTCGCCGCGGAGCAGGACCCCGAGCTCTCCGCCGACCTCGAGCTCCTCTTCGAGCGCCTGGACAATCGTTGGGGACACGTCGAGCGCCTGCTCGCGGACATGCTGCGGCAGCGGGCGCACTGGCTGCGGTACGTGCTGGGTCACCAGCCTGACGTGTTGTGCGAGCGCGTGACGGCGAGCTTGATTCGCGTAGTGGAGGATCGTCTGCGCATCGCGTGTCGTTCGCTGGGTGAGGACGTATGCTCCGAGTTGGCGCGCCTGCCCGGTGTGGGACGCCTCGAGCCGCGGGCGCGTTGTCTCCCCGCCTGGAAGAGCCTGGCGCGACTCGTGCTCACGAACGACGGCGACTGGAGGCGAGCCATCACCCGCAGGCTCGGCGCGGGCTTCGAGGATGGCGCCGGCAAGGAGGCGCTGCGGGGCTGCATCGGGCGCCTGAGCGCGATCGCTGCGGCGCGCGGCACGCTGCTCGAGGTGGCCTCGCTCCCGGATCCCGATCCCGGCGCCGCGGATGCGGCGGCTCTCGCGGCCCTGTCACGGGTGCTGCGCGCGGCCGCCGCGCAGCTGCAGGCGCTGTTCGCGGCCGAGGGCCGCGTGGACCACACGTACATCGCCGGCGCCGCCCGGGCGGCGCTCGCGGAGGGAGGACTGCCGACCGACCTGGCCCTGCGGACCGGACTCTCCCTCAGGCACATCCTCGTCGATGAGTTTCAGGACACCTCGGTGGCGCAACTCGAGCTGCTCGAGGCGCTGACCGCCGGCTGGGAGGCGGGCGACGGCCGCACGCTCTTCGTCGTCGGCGATCCGATGCAGTCGATCTATCAGTTCCGCGAGGCGGAGGTCGGCTGCTTCCTGCGCGCGCGCGACGCCGGTATCGGCACGGTGCGCCTGACGCCGCTTCGTCTGCTGCGCAACTTCCGCTCGACGCCGGCGCTCATCGACTGGACCAACGAGACATTCGGCCGGATCTTCCCGGCCGCGGACGATCTTCGGGAGAGCGCGGTGGCATTCACGCCGAGTCTCGCGGGCAGGAACTCCCCGTCGCCGCCGGCCTCGCCGGTCGAGCTGCGACTCCTGGCGGGAGCCGAGCGCGCGGCCGAGACCGAGGCGATCGTGGCCAGAGTCAGGGACCTGAAGGCGCGCGACGAGCAGGCGAGCATCGCGATCCTGGTGGCGGCGCGCACGCATGCGCAGCCCGTCGTCGCGGCCCTGCAGGCCTGCGGGATCGACGTGATCGGCGTGGAGCTCGTGCCGCTCGCCGAGGTGCCGATCGTGCGCGATCTCGTGGCGCTGACGCGTGCCCTGTGCCA
>DASZYK010000083.1:0-16144 GCA_035545455.1 Steroidobacteraceae bacterium | reverse complement strand
GGACGGCATCAACATCGTGTCCGGCACCGGCTCGATCGCTTATGGCGAATTCGCGGGCCGCAAGGCCCGCGCCGGCGGCTGGGGCGAGCTCTTCGGTGACGAGGGCTCCTCGTACTGGCTGGCGCGCGAAGGCCTGCGCCTCTTCTCGCGCATGAGCGACGGCCGCACGCCGCGCGGGCCGCTGTACGAGCACGTGCGGCGGCACTTCGCGCTCGAGAATGACCTCGATCTCTGCGCGGCGATCTACGGCAAGAAAATCGTGCTGCGCAGCAATTTCGCCCAGCTCGCGAGGCTGGTGACGGCGGCTGCGGCGGACGGGGATCGGGCCGCGCTCGGGCTCCTCGAAAGAGCCGCGCAGGAGCTGGCAGATCTGGTCCACGCGGTACGCTGCCAGCTGCCGATCCCTCCGGAGGGCTCCATCCCGGTGTCCTGCTCCGGGGGCATGTTCCGCTCCGGCAACGGACTGCGCGCGGCGCTGAGCGCGGAGCTGCAGCGCCGCTGCGCTCGATATCGGTTCATCGAAGCGCGGATGCCGCCCGATGCCGGAGCAGCCATCCAGGCCGCGAGACTCAACGGGACTGCGCTCGGCTCCGAAAGCCTGCAGGAACTGGCGCGCGCGGCGAGGTGATCGCGTCATTCCCTCGGCCCGGCAACGGCATGTTGCCCGACGGCGATCACGAGGTCGCCACGGCAGGCCGCGCTTTGCGCCAGGAGACGGACGAGCAACGTCATCCCCGCACTGAGCGGCAGGGTTTCCGGCGCGGAGACTCTGGATGATTCGAAGAACATTCCTGAAGACGCTGCTGGCCGGCGCGGGCGCCTCCGTGGTCGATGCCGGCATGGCGGCCGCGGATGCCGCGGCAAGGGCGACCCCCGCCGCCCGCTCGAACGCCCGCAAGGTCGTGGTCGGCGGCGCCGGCATCACCGGCCTGTGCTGTGGCTACGAGCTCATGAAGGCCGGCTTCGATGTCACGATCCTCGAGGCTGCGGGACGGTACGGCGGTCATGTTTTTACCGGCAGGGACGGTCTGTCGGACGGGTTGTACGCCGACTTCGGCGCCGACCACATCACCAGGCCGGGCTACGAGCGGCTGCTGGAGTATGCCGGGGCATTCGACATTCCGGTGATTCCCTATCCCAACGCCGAGGGCTCCTGGCTCCCATACAACGACCATGACCTCAGGACGATCGGCGGCAAGCCGTACACGAACAGGATGCTGGCCGACCCCGGGATTCTCGCCGGGCTCGGCTTCAACGGCCGCGAGGTCCGATTTCTATCCAGGCATCCGTGGTACGGGCTCGAGAGCCTCTATCTGCGGCCCTACGTCGACAAGATCGCAGATCCCCATCTTCCCTTCGGCATCGGCCTGGATGATCTCGACGAGATACCCGTTGCCGAGATCTATCGCAGGGAGGGCGCCTCGCAGGCGGCCCTCGAGTACCTGGGAGGGGAGAATACGAGCGCGCTTTACCGCATATGGAGGCTGGCGGCCAAAAGATCTCGGGGCATCCCTCCTTCCGAAGGGGAGACGTTGCGACTGAAAGGCGGCAATGAGCGGCTTCCCATCGCCTTCGCCCGACGGCTCGGCGCCCGGGTGAAGCTGGCGCACCCCATCACGGCTATCCGGCAAAACGACCGGGGCGTCAGCGTCGGCTACCTTGCATATGGTCATGCCGGCGAGAGGACCGTGGACGCCGATTTCTTCGTGAGCTGCATGAGCCTGACGGTCTTCAGAAATATCTCCGTCACCCCCGCGCTCTCGCCGGCAAAGCAGTACGTGGTCGACAATCTGACGTACAGCTCCCACCCGTTCTACGTGTTCGAGGCGGGCTCCAGGTTCTGGCTCGATGACGGGCTCGGAAGCATCAACATGCAGTTTGAGCACCCCGACATCTTCGCGATCTGGGAGGTGCCGGCGGAAGTCGAGACGACGCGGATCATCCTGAAGGCCTTCGGCCCGGGAGGCCTGTCGCCGCAGCGGGTGCTTGCGGCCTTTCGTCAGGTCTATCCGGGGAAACGGGACACGATCGTGCAGGCGCTGACCAGGGACTGGACGCAGGACACGCTGGCGCCCAGCTGTGAGATGGAGCCGTTTCCCATGGGGCAGATGCGCAGGTTCTGGCCGGAGGTGCTGCGGCCCGAGGGGCGAGTCTATTTCGCGGGAACGTATGCCGACCTCCTGAGTCGCGGTATGGAATCGTGCATCCGGTCCGCGCAACGGGTCGCCCGCGAGATCCAGAAAGCGTAACGATCATCCGGGCGGAGGCGCCGCACCCGCTGCGGCTTTCGGCGCCGCTTGCTCTCCCGGCGGCAATTCTTTCGTGCAGCGCCTGCCGGTCGGGCAGGCCGCGCGGGCAAAGACAGGGTGATCTGCGCGGCAAGTGAAGAGCAGAGACTGACTTCCGGCCGGCGACTGTGGCCCAATAGATGGCACGCATTCGGGACTTTCGAGGAGTGACACCATGCCGGGCACCGACATCACCACACATCCCATCCATCTGGGCCGCGGGGCTACGGCGGTCGTGGAGCCGGCATTTACCGGCAATCTCGAGTGGTACCAGGGCTACACCGGCCGCCATGCCGCCGACGGCACCGAGGGCCGCCTCGTGAGCATGTTCACTTTTACCGAGTCCTGGGCAATGTGGGAAATGCACCCCAACGGCAGCGAGGTGGTGCTTTGCACCGCGGGAGTTCTCACGTTGCACCAGGAAGGTCCTGACGCGGTCCGCCGCACCGTCGTGCTGCGCCCCGGTGAATACGCTATCAACGAGCCCGGCGTCTGGCACACCGCCGACGTTGAAGGTCCGGTCACCGCCGTCTTCATTACCGCCGGATGGGATACGCAACACCGGCCCAGGTGAGGGACCGCAGCGTCGAGCCGCTCGCGCTGTCGTCCGCGAATCGCGAGCGCGAGTGCACCTGCGCGCCGCGCGCGCGTTGAGATGCTGCGTCAGTCATTGGGAGCCAGAAGCGTGAGTCACGCACCCGTCGAACACTGCCCGGACAAGGCGGTCCATCGCTCTCGCCGGCGTATCGCGCCAGCGGCGTTCCTGCTGGCAGCATTGCTGCTGCGTCCTCATGTCCAGGCTGCCGCCGGCGAGCGACTCGAGGCGCCCGACTACTCCCAGCTTTCCGCCTGGGCCGCGTATCCGGGTCGGCCGAGCCGCGCGAGCGACGCTCCGCGTGGAGTAGTTGCATCTTCGGAGGGGCGCGTTCCGGTCTTCTTCATCCATCCCACGACTTATCTCGCCCACGTCATTGGCAACGCCTCCTTTGATACCGGCGGTGCAGTGGGCGCGCGCGTCGATGAGGCGGTATTGCGGTTCCAGGCGAGCGTCTTCAACGGCTGCTGCCGCATCTTCGCGCCTCGGTATCGGCAGGCCTCGCTGAAGGCGATCACGACCAACACCCCTGCCGCTTATGCCGCGGACGCGGTCGCTTACAGCGATGTGGCGCGCGCGTTCGCACGCTTCCTCGAGCTGAACCCGGCAGGCCCATTCGTCATTGCCAGCCACAGCCAGGGCTCCATCCACGCGTTACGGCTGCTGCAGGAGAGAGTGATCGGCACGCCGCTGCAGCGGCGCCTCGTGGCTGCTTATGTGATTGGCGTGGCGCTTCCCACGACGATCGCGTCTCTTGGTCTGCCGGTCTGCCGGTCGCCCGATGCGACCGGCTGCATCGTCACGTGGAATACCGTTCGCCGCGGATCGTACGATCGCCGGCGTCATGAGACCGCTGTCATCTGGTGGAGGGGCCGCTACCAGCCCATCGCGGGCCGCCCGCTGGTCTGCGTCAATCCGCTCGACTGGCGTCAGGACACTGACGCCCCGCCCGATGACAACCTGGGCGCAGTGTACAGTGCCGGTCGTAATGTTCCGATTCCGCCGTCAATCCCTCATCTCACCGGTGCGTGGTGTGATGACGGGCTCCTCGGTGTGGACATCCCATTCCGCGAGCGCCGCCACTTTCACGACGTCCTGACTCTGATGGGCATATACCACGACTTCGACTACGACTTGTTCTATATGAACATCCGGCAAAACGTGTCCGAGCGCATCGGCGCCTGGATGCGGCGCCACCCGGCCGAGGAAGAGCACTGATCCGGCCCCTTTCCCTGCGGCGGCAGTGGGTCGCCCCGCGGCTGACTACCCCGCCAGCCTGCGGTAGATCTCCACGTATTTCTCACCCTGCGATTCCCATGAGAAGTCCTTCGCCATTCCATTGCGCACCATGCGCGTCCAGTGCGCAGGCTCGGCGTACAGATCGAGCGCCGTGTTGAGGGCCCACTCCAGCGCCTCGGAGTCGAAGTCATTGAAGACGATCCCGGTGCCGCTGCCGCTCGCCGGATCATAGTGCTCCACGGAGTCCGCGAGGCCCCCCGTGCGCCGCACGATCGGGACCGTGCCGTAGCGCAGGCTGTACATCTGATTGAGCCCGCAGGGCTCGTAGAGCGATGGCATCAGAAACATGTCACACGCGGCCTCGATCCAGTGTGACAACTCGTCGTCGTAGCCCTTGCGGAACGTCACGCGGCCGGGGAAGCTTTGCGCGAGCTCGGCGAGGAAGCTCTCGTACTGAGGCTCGCCGCTCCCGAGCGCGATGAAGCCGAGCTCCCGCCATTCCAGCACCTGCGGCAGCGACTCGAACATCAGCTCGATCCCCTTCTGGGAGGCCAGCCTGCTGACCATCCCCGCGAGCGGTGTCGTCACGGGCACGGTCAGCCCCAGCCGCTCGATGAGCTCCCTCTTCAGTCCGGCCTTGACCGGCAGGGTGTCCGGATCGTAATGCTCCGGCAGATAGCGGTCGTTCCGTGGATCCCAAACGTGGTAGTCGACGCCATTGAGGATGCCCGTGAGCGCATCGCGCCGCAGACGCAACGAGTCCTGAAGTCCCATCCCATACTCGTCGGTGCAGATCTCGAGCGCGTGCGTGGGACTGACGGTCGTGATTGCGTCGGCGTACAGAATCCCGTGGCGCAGTGAGTTGATCGTGCCCGCGCGCAGCTCGTCCTGGTGCAGCAGATAGCTCCTGGGGCCGAGCTCCAGGTCGGCGACCTCCGCCGCGCTGAATATGCCCTGATAGCCGATGTTGTGGATGGTCAGCACCGAGCGCGTGCGCGCGAAAAGCGGCTCGTTTTCGAGCAGCGTCCTGAGGAAGAGAGGTGCGAAGGCCGTGTGCCAGTCGTTGCAGTGCAGAATCCGCGGCGACCATTGCATGCGCTGGCACGCCGCGAGCACCGCGCGGGTGAAGGCGAGGAATCTCAGGTGCTCGTCGGGATCCGTGGTGTAGATCGTCGGCCGCCCGTAGAGCACCGGGCAGTCGATCAGATAGACCGGGGTGTCCGACTCCGGGAGCCTGGCCGTGGCGAGCGAGAAGACATAATGATGCGGTCCGACTTGCAGCGGCACGTGCTGCAACCCTTCGACGGGCCGCGTCTCGAATTTCGAGCGGTCTATCGACGCGTACAGAGGCGTGAAGAGCCGGACGTCGTGGCCCGTTGCAGCCAGGTATTTCGCCAGCGCGCCAGCGACGTCTGCGAGCCCGCCCGTCTTGGACAGCGGCGCCACCTCAGCGGAAATCAGGCAGACGCTCAAACTCACGCCGGCCTCCGGAGGACTATCATGGAGTCCGCACTCGTGCGGCTCACCTTCCCACTCATGCAACGCTTTCTCATAGGACTCACGCTCGCCCTGCTGCTCATCGTCTCGATCGGTATCGGCGTCGCCGTCGCCCGCTGGCCGGAATGGCGGCACCTGGTCTTCTAGGGTATCGCGGCGCCCCGCGGCGGCCGGATCTGCCCAGACACCCCCCATTCGGAGTGTCAATCGCCTGGGTATAGGATCATATTATTGATTTTAAAGGAGTTTTTATCTGCGGCATCAGGCCCTGGCGCCGCTCGCTGGTAGACTATGCCCAATTTCCCGCTTCCGGCCACCCCCTTTCGGGCGTCGATGCGCTATTTCCGGGGCACCTTCAGGGCCGCTTTGGCCTGGCACGGAGCGGGGGGAAGAGATCATGTCAGCCTCGCCATACAAACAACTAGAGCAGGAGTTCAAGCGACTCCACGCTTTCCGAGGAGCCCTGTCGCTCCTTCGCTGGGACGCCGCGGTGATGATGCCGCGTGGCAGCGCGGACGTCCGCGGCGAGCAGCTTGCGGCCCTGGAGACGGAGTATCACGCGCTGCTCACGGCGCCGCGCATCACCCGGCTGCTCGACCGCGCCCAAGCCAATGCCCAGGGTCTGCAGGACTGGCAAGTGGCCAATCTGCGTGAGATGCGGCGGCAGCGCGATCACGCCATCGCCACGCCCGTATCCCTGATTTCCCGCCTCGCCCGGGCCACGTCCCGAGCCGAGGTCCGCTGGCTCGAGGCCCGGCAGCAGGGCAAGTTCGAGCTCTTCGCGCCGCATCTGGAGGAAGTCGTGCATCTCGTGCGCGACAAGGCGGCCTTGCTCGGACAGGCCCTGAACCTCGCTCCCTACGACGCGCTCGTGGACGAGTTCAGCCCCGGACTCACCACCGCGGACATCGACGCCATGTTCAAGGGATTGTCGCGGCGTCTTCCGTCGCTGATCCGCGAGGCGATCGCGGTTCAGGAGGGCCGTTCGCCCGCGCCGCTGACTGGCAAATTCCCGGCCGGCAAGCAGCGCGCGCTCATCGTGGAGGTGATGAAGCAGATCGGGTTCCCCTTCGATCGCGGCCGCCTCGATGAGAGCGAGCACCCCTTTACCGAAGGCGTCCCCGGGGACATCCGTGTCACGACGCGGCTCGACCCCAATGACCTCTTCTCGGGTCTGCTCGGGGCCCTCCATGAGACCGGCCACGCGATGTACGACCTCGGCCTGCCGCAGGACTGGCGCGACCAGCCCGTCGGCCGTGACCGCGGCATGGCTCTGGAGGAGAGCCAGTCGCTGCTCGTGGAAATGATCATCTGCCGCAGCCGTGCTTTCGTGCGCTACGTGCAGCCGCTCATCGTCAGGCACTTCGGCGTCAGCGGGCCGGAATGGGATATCGAGAACATTTACGCGCACCTCACGCGGGTGCGGCGCGGCGTGATTCGTGTGGACGCCGATGAGCTGACGTATCCGCTGCACATCATGCTGCGCTACGAGCTCGAGAAACAGCTGTTGAGCGGCTCGCTTGCAGTACGCGACCTGCCGGACGCCTGGAACAAAGGTGTGGAAGAGCGTCTCGGCATCCGTCCTGGAAACGACACCGAAGGCTGCCTCCAGGACGTGCACTGGGCGGTGGGCTCGTTCGGCTATTTCCCCTCGTACGCCCTGGGCGCGGTCATCGCGGGTCAGCTATACGAGAGCCTGCGCAGCGACGTACCCGCCCTGGACGAGCAGCTCGCGCGCGGGGAGTTCTCGGGACTTCTCGGCTGGCTGCGCACGCACGTGCACGGGCTCGGCGCCAAGGTTCCGGTGCAGGACCTGTTGCGCGGCGCCACCGGCAAGCCCCTCTCCGCCGCCACCTTCATCCGCTACGTCGAGGCGAAGTACCTGGAAGCGGCGCCCAGCGAGGCAGCGGCCTAGATGCCGCAGAACCCGCCGCACCCGGGCCAGCAACGGCAGCAAGTGCAAGAGCCACCGGCGAAGGCGCAAGGCCCGGGAAAAAACGGGAGCCTGACACCCTCGCGCACTCTCGCGCGCCTGCAGGCGCGGCTGCGCGGCGCCGTCGGCAAGGCGATCGAGGACTTCCGCATGATCGTCCCCGGCGACCGGGTGATGGTGTGCCTTTCCGGCGGCAAGGACTCCTACACCCTGCTCGACCTGCTCCTCTCGCTGAAGCGCAGCGCGCCCGTCGACTTCGAGCTGCTCGCCGTCAATCTCGATCAGAAGCAGCCCGGATTCCCGGCGCACGTCCTGCCGGAATACCTGACCTCCCTCGGGGTCCCGTTCCAGATCATCGAGCAGGATACGTACAGCGTCGTCAAGCGCGTCATCCCCGAGGGCCGCACGCTCTGCGGCCTGTGCTCGCGCCTGCGCCGGGGGGCGCTGTACCGATTCGCCGCCGAGAACGGCGTCACCAAGATCGCCCTCGGCCACCATCGCGACGACATCGTCGAGACGCTCTTCCTCAATCTCTTCTTCGGCGGCCGCCTCAAGGCCATGGCCCCGAAGCTTCTCTCGGAGGACGGCCGTCACATCGTCATCCGCCCGCTCGCCTACGTCGCCGAGCGCGACATCGAGCGCTATGCCCGCGGCCGCCGGTTCCCCCTCATACCCTGTACTCTGTGCGGCTCGCAGGACAACATGCAGCGCGTCGCCATCAAGAAAATGCTCGCCGGCTGGGAGCGCGCCAACCCCGGCCGCACGGAGAGCATTTTCTCCGCCTTGCGCCACGTCGAGCTCGAGCACCTGGCCGACCCGCGCCACTTCGATTTCGCAGGCCTCGATGAGCAGCGCGTACGCCCGCGAGCCACCCATGGCGCGGCCGCGCGAGTGGCGCCGATGACTCTGGAAGAAGAGGACGCATTGTTCCGGGCCGCCAGCCCGTAACCGGCAATGGAAGTCGCTCCCCCCCTTCCCAATACGTACTGGGTGCTGCCCGGCATGCTTCTCGCCGGAGAGCACCCGTCGGCCCTCACGCCCGACGCCACCCGCCAACGGCTGAACACTCTCCTCACCGCCGGCATCGAGTGCTTCCTCGATCTCACCCAGCCCGCCGAGATCGACCCCTACGATCACGCGCTTCCTTTCCACATCGAGTATCTGCGCAAGCCGATCCGCGACCACGGGCTGCCCGAGAAGCGCGAGCACATGATGGAGATCCTCGATTGCCTGCACGATGCGCTGCGCTCCGGCAGACCGGCGTACGTGCATTGCCGTGCCGGCATCGGGCGCACGGGCATGGTCGTCGGCTGCCTGCTCGTCGAGCGGGGATTGACGGGCGAGCAGGCGCTCGATGAGCTGGCGAGGCGCTGGCAGCAGTGCGAGCGCTCCAGATTCTGGCCCAGCGTCCCCGAGACCGAGGCCCAGGCCGACTATGTCCGCCGCTGGAGCGCCCGCAATCTGCCGTTCCCGGTCGCCCCGGCGCCGGCCGGGCGCGTCAGTTCTCCTCCGGTGGCGCTGCCCGTCCCGGCCGATCCGGATCCCCTGATGGATCCCGCCACCCTCACCGCAGCACGAAACCACCGGGAGCGGTTCGTCGGCGCTGTGCTCGGCCTGGCCGTCGGCGACGCCGTCGCCGCGCCGACCCAGTATCGCCGTCCGGGCACCTTCACGCCCGTGGGCGACCTGATCGGCGGCGGTCCGTTCGCGCTGCCGCGGGGCGGCTGGAGCGACGATACCGCAATGGCGCTCTGTCTCGCCGACAGCCTGCTCGCCACCGGCGGGTTCGACGCCCGCGATCAGGTGGAGCGGTACCAGCGCTGGCAGCGGGAGGGGTATCTCTCCGCCACCGGGCAATGCCTCGGCATCACGGCGAGCACCGCTCGGGCCCTCGCAATGGCGCAATGGCGGCGGCAGCTCTTTTCCGGCTCGCATGCCCCCGATCAGCTCGATCCGGAGCCACTGTCACGCGTCGCTCCCGTGGTCATGTTCTTCTTTGCCTCCGAAGAGGAGGCCGTGCAGCTCGCCAGTGAGGCCGCCCGCACCACCTCCCAGGCTCCCGCCGTGCTCGCCGCCTGCCGCGAGCTCGCGCGAGCGGTCTACCTGGCCCTTTCCGGCAAGCCCAAGGCTCACATCCTGGCCGAAGCCTCGGCGGCGGCGCAGGCCCACGGCCGCGCGCCGGGCACCGCGACCGAGGCGCTCGCCATCGCCCTCGAGTCCTTCGCCGCCACGGACACCTTCCGCGACGCCGTGCTTCATGCCGCCAATCACGGAGGCAATTCGGATGTCGCGGCCGCGGCCTGCGGCCAGCTTGCCGGCGCGCTCTATGGCGCCGGCTCGATTCCCGCCCAGTGGCGCGAGAGTCTCCTGCAAAGGGACCTCATCGAGAGCTACGCCGATCGGCTTCTGCAGCACTTCCTGTTGAAGATCGGGTAGGCTTGCGGGCCCGTGGCCCAGCAGCGCAGTCGCACCTCACGGCCGAAGAAGAAGCCGGCATGGACTCGTCTATCCGACGAGAGCCTGCTGTCGCTGCGCTTCTGTGATCTCGGCCTGCGCCTCCAGGGCTCACGTATCGAGCGCCGCGTCCGGCGGCTTTACGCGGAACTGGAGGCCCGCGGCATCCGCTTTCACCCGCACGTATGGCTGTCGGAGGAATGGTTCTCCCCCGACGGTGTTCCCGGCATCGCGGTTCCGTTCTACCTCGCCCATCCCCGCCTTGAACGGCTCGAGCGCCGCATCATGCGGGAAGCGGAGGGCGCCAACGCACGTTGGTTCATGCGCATCCTCCGTCACGAGGCAGGGCACGCGCTCGACAATGCCTACAGGCTTCGGCGCCGCAAGCGCTGGCGCGAAGTCTTCGGGCCGGCGTCACTCCAGTATCCCGCGCGATACAAGGCACGGCCAGGCAGCCGTCGCTACGTGCATCACCTGGGGGAGTGGTACGCGCAGTCGCACCCCACGGAAGACTTCGCGGAGACCTTCGCCGTCTGGCTGACACCGCGATCCGGCTGGCGCAAGAGCTACGCCGACTGGCCCGCGTTCCAGAAGCTGAGCGCGGTGGACGAGCTGCTGGGGCAGGTGCGAGGGCACAGGCCCCCGGTGCGCAACCGCATGCGCATAGAGCCCCTCGAGACGAACACACGCACGCTGGCGCAGCACTATCGCCGCAAGCTCGCGCGCCAACGCTACTACCGCCGCGGGCTCGCAGATGAGTATCTGCACAGGTTGTTTGCGCCCCGGCCGATGCGCCGCGGCGCCACGCGCGCGGCCACGCTCCTGCGGGCCAACCGCAAGTCACTCGTCGCTTCCGTATCGCGCGAGCTGGGCCTCGAGCGGTATAGTCTGCAGCAGATCATCCGGATGCTCATCGAGCGCAGTGAGACCTTGAAGCTCTACGTCCGCGGCAATCGCCGCGATGCCGTCCGCAGCGCCCGATGGCTGCTCGAGCGGCTCGCGAGCCTCTATGCACAAGGCGAGACTCCCCACCTGCGCCTATGAGAAAACTGCGCACGCTCGTCGTCGTGCACGCGAGCCTGGTGCCACCTGAATCCCTCGAGGGCCATGACGTCAAGGAGATCGAGGAATGGCGCACCGAATACGACGTCACGAGCACTCTGCGCGCCAGCGGCCACGATGTGCGCTGCCTCGGCGTGCTCGACAGCCTCACCGAGATGCGCAGCAGCGTCGCCGAGTGGAAGCCGGACATCGTCTTCAACCTGCTCGAGGAATTCAACGGCATCGTCACGTACGACCAGCACGTCGTCGCTTTCCTCGAGCTGCTTCGGCAGCCCTACACCGGCTGCAATCCCCGCGGGCTCCTGCTGTCGCGCGACAAGCCCCTGTGCAAGCAGCTGCTCGCCTTCCATCGCATTCCAACGCCACAGTTTGCCGTCTTTCAGCGCGGCGCCCGCATTCACGTTCCGCGCAAGCTCCGCTTCCCTCTTTTCGTCAAGTCCACCGTCGAGGACGCCTCGCTCGGCATCGCGCAGGCCTCGGTGGTGGAGGACGCCGCCCGCCTCAGGGAGCGGATCGAATTCGTCCACGAGCAAGTGGGCTCGGACGCGCTGGTCGAGGAGTACATCGAAGGCCGCGAGCTCTACGTCGGCGTGATGGGTAATGACCGCCTGACGCGGCTGCCCGTGTGGGAGATGGTGTTCGGCTCTATGCCCGACTCCCTTGCGGCCATCGCCACCCGCAAGGTGAAGTGGGACAAGCGGTATCAGGCGAAGTACGGCATCACCACCCGCGCCGCGGAAGATCTGCCGCCCGCCGTCATCGCGCGCCTGGACAAGCTTTCGCGGCGCATCTATCGGGCTCTCGGCCTCTCGGGTTATGCGCGGATGGATTTCAGGGCGACCGCGAACGGCGAGGTCTACGCGCTGGAAGCCAATGCGAATCCGAACCTGGAAGCGGCCGAGGACTTCGCCGAGTCCGCCCGCGCCGCGGGAGTCGGCTATCCGGAGCTGCTCGAGCGGTTGATGTCGCTGGGGATGTCGTATCGCGCGGAGTGGAGGGCGACTTATGGGTGAGGGTGGATCGACGACACTGGATGTGTCCACGATCCGCCCGAACGCCCGGCCCCGGATGGGCCGGGCCGGGGGCGCTGCCGCCATGGACGGCCAGTGCGCCTAGTTCCCCACTTCCTCGCTGGCCAGGGTCCAGGGCTCCGCTTTGGCCGCCGCGAGCCATGACTGCATGATGGCGTCCTCGAGCGCGGCGGCCATGTACCAGCGCGCGGTCTCCGAGACGCGGGCGCCATACGTGTTGAATCGCAGCACGACCGGCGCGTACATCGCGTCGGCGATGGAGTATTCCCCGAAGAGCCAGGGGCCGGCGGCTCCGAAGCGGCGGCGGCAGTCGTTCCAGATCTCATCCACCCGGTCGACGTCCGCCTCCAGCCCCGGCGTCATGACCGTGCGGCGGTTGCGCGCCCGCGCATTCATCGGCCATTCCGTCCGCAGATTGATGAGGCCCGAATGCATCTCCGCGCAGACCGATCGCGCCACCGCCCGCGCGCGCGGCTCCCGCGGCCAGCCGCGCCCCGCGAGCTCCGCCACGTACTCGCAGATCGCAAGGGAGTCCCACACGCGCAGATCGCCGTCGAGCAGCACGGGTACCCGCCCGCTGGGGCTGTACCGCTCGATCTCGTCCTTCGTCGTCGGCGTATCGAGCCGGATCTGCACCTCGCGGAACTCGACGCCGAGACGCCTGAGCAGGATCCACGGCCGCAGCGACCAGGAAGAGTAATTCCTGTTGCCGATCACCAGGGTCAGATCCGACATGGGAATGGTAACCTTCGCAGCATGACGACCGTAACCTCGAGCCTGGGCCGCGCCGCGTCCCGCACGGCAGTGCTGCGCGACATCCGCGCGGTCGCCTTCGATCTCGATGATACACTGTGGGATGTTGGTCCGGTGATCCATCGTGCGGAGCGGTGCCTGCATGCGTGGCTGCGTGAGCACTGCCCGCGGATCACCGAGCGCCTCTCCATGGAGGAGATGCGCGCCGCACGCGAGCGGCTCGCCCTCAGCGAGCCGCACAATGCCCACGACTTCACCTATTTGCGCATCACGGCGCTCGCGGCCCACGCGCGCGAGTGCGGCTATGCGGAAGAGGTGGCCGAGCGTGCCTTCGAGATATTCTTCGCGGCGCGCAATGAGCTGCGGCCTTTTCCCGACGTTCAGCCCGCGCTCGAGCGCCTGCGCGGGCGCTACACGCTGGCCTCCCTCAGCAATGGGAACGCGGACCTCGGTCTGATCGGACTCGCTCCGCTCTTCAGCCTGTCGCTGAATGCGCGTCAGATCGGCGCCGCGAAACCGCACCCCCTGTGCTTTCAGCGTCTCGCGGACGGCCTGCGTCTGGAGCCGCGGAACATTCTCTATGTCGGCGATGATCCGATGCTCGACATCGAAGCGGCGCGCGCGGCCGGCCTGCGCACGGCGTGGATGAACCGGGGCCGCGAGCCCTGGCCGGGGAGCGTCGAGACGGCCGACTTCGATGTCGCCGACTGCATGCATCTGGCGCAATTGTTAGCACTCCACGCTCCCAGCTGCCAAACCTGAACGCCGAATAGACACGACTTCGCCAACGGCATGAGCACTGGTTAACGGAATTCGGCGATTATGTGAGGTGAACTTTGAGCGTGCACTGCCGTTCTATTCCGTAGGAGGCGTGCTCAGGAGGTACGTAACAGCCATGTCTGATACTCGCTCATCCTGCCGGGTGCAGCCGGTTAGCAACCTGAAGGAATACTTCAAGGACGCCCTGCACGGCGCGCTGGCGAGCCAGCAGCTCTCGGTCGAGGACCAGACCGAGCACTACGTGGTCAATCTGCTGACTCTGTTCTCGCGCTCCGAGGCCCTGTTCGACCGCACTCCGGAGGGGCCGCGCCTGAAGCCGCTGGTCGTCATGCTGTCGGAGGCGCTGGAGGCCCGCTCGGCCGGCGACCGCAACCGCAATCTGCAGCGCCTGGGTGACGTATCGCTCTTCGTCGCCGGGTTCTTCGCGCAGAGTTTCGCGCGCAAGCTGATCGACATCGATTATCACATCGCCATGGGGGGCCGCGCCTACGGCGCCCTCGCCGACGCGCTGTCACGCGGCAAGGGCAGGGTGCTCGGCAACGTCTTCGCGGAGCTGTCGGAAAAATTCCAGCCCATGGTCGATGCGCTCAACGAGCTCGCCGAGACCGCCTACACCCATTCCGACAAGGACGTCCTGCGGCTCTACGAGATCTGGCTGAAGACCGGCAGCCGGCGCAGTTACGCGCTGCTCAAGCGGCTCGGCGTCGATCCGACCGCGGCCGGCGGGACGCAGCTCGCGCACTGACCTCCGTGATCCTGACGCAGCTGCAGCAGCTCATCGGAAGCATATACGACGTGAGCATCGCTCACGACGTGTACGACTTCCTGGTCACCGACCGCGCGCGTCTGCCGCCCGCCGTCCGCGGCCGGGCGGCGGAGGAGGATCTGATCGTCGCCCAGCCCGCGGCCGGCGGGGACGAGGCCGGAGTCTCGCTCTACCTCGATGCCGAGCTGTTGGAAAGGCTGCGGTGCGAGAATCCCATGGTGCGCCTGCACCAGGGCAACGTCGCCGATTATTGGAAGGCCCTCGAAGGCGTCAGTCACTTTCTCTATCTCGCCTGGAATGCCAACCACGACCGTGCGGTGTCCATTCTCGAGCTCGAGATGCAGGCGGAAGTCGACAAGTACGTCGCCAGCTACTGGCTGCTGAGCCGCCAGCTTCCGGGACGGTTTCCGGCCGAGCTGCGCCGCGTTCTGTTCGAGCGCACCCGTGTCGACCCGAGGCTCGCCGCGGGACGCGAGGATCTCTACCGCGAAGCCAGCCGGTACGCCGAGAAGTTCTGCCGCCGCCTCGAGCGGACGTTGCGCCGCTGCGGCGCGGGCACGGAAGGGGAGGTGCTGACGGAGCTGCGCCGCTTCTACCGCCTGAGCAACGCACGCAAGCTCGCGCACATCGAGCGCACTGCCTGAGTCCGCCCGCCGGCGTGCGCGCGGGCATGGGGATATCAGCCGGTACGCGGCTGCGAGGCGGTCGGCGGCCTTACGTCTCGTCGTCGCCGCCGCTGCGCTTGCGCTCCTCGAGCTCGCGCATCATCTTGATCCACTCGGAAAGCTTGCGCAGATCGGTGCGTGTCGTGTTGCCGATCCTGCGCGCCGCTCCCGAATCGTTGGCGTACGGATCGTAGGCATTGCGCTCCGCCTGCAGCTGCAGCCCGGAGCCGTCTCGTTGGACCTCGAGCTTCGGACGCTCGACCAGTTCCGCGGGCGCGTCGACCCACTCGACGTAGGCGTTTCCGCGATCGTCATGCCGGACTCGGGAGAGGCGGCGCCGCTCGCCGGTGCCGTCCTGCTTGTGGGCCGCTGCGTCGCCGGTCTTTTTTGCACTTACGTCCAAGGAATGCGCTGCAAAGGCAGTCCGCGGCTCGCGGACGCTTGCACCTTAGCAGCGCGCCTGTCGCCATTCTGAGACATCCGTCACGGATCAGTTCCCCGCAGTGCCGGGTCCGCGGCTACGGGCATAACGCGCCCTGAGCAATCCCATGGCCGTCTTGCCATCGCGAATCTCGCCGCTCTCCGCCCAATCGCAAGCCTCCGCGAATGGCACCCAGTGCACCTCGATGACTTCCGCCTGCTCGTGAGCCACCGCGGCCGGCGCGATGTCCGTCGCCAGGAACAGATGCAACACCTCGGTGAAGATTCCGGGGGAGCTGAGATAGGCGCCGAGGCTGCGCCACTCGCGCGCGCTGACACCAGCCTCCTCGATGAGCTCGCGCTGCGCCGTGGCGAGCGGCGGCTCGCCGGGCTCGAGCTTCCCGGCGGGCAGCTCCCACAGCCAGCCGTCCGCGACATATCGATATTGCCTGAGCAGGCAAACGCGTTGCTGCGCATCGATCGCGACCGCGGCGGCGCCGCCCGGATGGTGAACGACCTCGAGCGAGGCCAGATGCCCGTTCGGCAGCCGCACCTCATCGGTGGTGAGCGAGATGATCCGTCCGCGGAAGTGCGTCGTCTGCTTCTCGGGCTTCATCAGGTCAGCCTATCACGGTGGTCACTCGGACACGCGCAGTAGATG
>DASZYK010000082.1:0-6551 GCA_035545455.1 Steroidobacteraceae bacterium | reverse complement strand
CGACGTCGTGCGCGGCGCCGACCTCATGGAGAGCACGGGGTGGCAGATCGCGCTGCAGCGCGCTCTGGGGCTGCCGGTACCCCGTCATGCGCACCTGCCGCTGCTCCTCGAGCGCACTGGCGGCAAGCTCGCGAAATCCCGGCGCTCGGCGCCTCTGGATCCGGCAAGTGCGGGCGAGACGCTGGTGAGGGTGCTCGGGCTGCTGGGGCTGCCTCCTCCGGGCGAGCTCCATGGGCAGGGGCCCGAGGTCATGCTCGGGTGGGCCGCCGGCTGCTGGAGTCAGCAGCCGGCGCGGCTGCCGAAGGAGATCGTGCTGGATTGAGCGGGGCTCGGGGGGGACCGAGCCCCGGACGCGCCGGGCGCTAAGCCGCGTCGACGTCGCGCATCGACAGGCGGATCCGGCCCTGGCGGTCGACTTCCAGCACCTTCACACGAATGACGTCGCCTTCCTTCAGCTTGTCGCTCACGCGCTCGACACGCTCGTTCGAGATCTGCGAGATGTGCACCAGGCCGTCGCGGCCCGGCAGGATCGTCACGAACGCGCCGAAGTCCATCAGGCGCACCACTTTGCCCTCATAGATACGTCCGACCTCGACGTCGGCCGTGATCAGCTCGATCCGGCGCTGCGCCTCGCGACCGGCGGTGCCGTTGACGGAAGCGATCTTCACGGTGCCGTCGCTCTCGATGTCGATGGTGGTCCCGGTCTCTTCCGTGATCTGGCGGATCACCGCGCCGCCCTTGCCGATCACGTCGCGGATCTTCTCCGGATCGATCTTCAGGGTGATGATCGACGGAGCCCACTCCGACATGCGGGCGCGCGGCTCGCGGATCACCTTGTTCATCTCGCCCAGGATGTGCAGGCGTCCATCGCGTGCCTGCTCCAGCGCGACCTTCATGATCTCCGGCGTGACGCCCTCGACCTTGATGTCCATCTGCAGCGCAGTGACGCCGTCCTTCGTCCCGGCGACCTTGAAGTCCATGTCGCCCAGGTGATCCTCGTCGCCCAGGATGTCGGTGAGGACCTTGTAGCGGTTGCCCTCGAGCACGAGGCCCATCGCGACGCCGGCCACGGGGGCCTTGATCGGCACGCCCGCATCCATCAGCGAGAGCGAGGTGCCGCAGACGCTCGCCATGGAGCTCGAGCCGTTCGACTCCAGGATTTCCGAGACGACGCGGATGACGTAGGGAAAGGTCGTCATGTCGGGCATCACGCCGTTGACGCCGCGGCGCGCGAGATTGCCGTGGCCGATCTCCCGGCGCTTGGGCGAGCCCATCATCCCCGTCTCGCCCACACAGAACGGCGGGAAGTTGTAATGGAGCATGAACGGCTCGCGGCGCTCGCCCTCGAGGGCGTCGATGATCTGCGCATCGCGGGTGGTGCCGAGCGTGGTCACGACGAGCGCCTGCGTCTCCCCGCGGGTGAAGAGCGCGGAGCCGTGAGTGCGCGGCAGCGCGCCGACCTTCACGGTGATCGGCCGGACGGTCTTGCAGTCGCGGCCATCGATGCGCGGCTCGCCATTGAGGATCCGCTGACGCACGATGTTGCTCTCGAGCTTGAAGAGCGCATCGTCGATCTGATCCGACGTCCACTTGGGCGAGTCCCCGCCGGCGAGCGTCGTGACGGTCTGCGCCTTGACCTCGGAGATGCGCGCGTGACGCTGCTGCTTCTCCGTGATGGAGTACGCCTGCGCGAGGGCGGCCTGCGCGTGCAGCGCGACGGCGCTCGTCAGCTCGGCGTTCTCCGCAGGCGGCTGCCAGTTCCAGCGCGGCTTGCCCGCCTCGGCGGCGAGCTCGCGGATGGCGCGGATGGCGGTCTGCATCTGCTGGTGGCCGAAGACCACCGATCCCAGCATCACTTCCTCCGACAGGCCCTTGGCTTCGGACTCCACCATGAGCACGCCGTTCTCGGTGCCGGCCACCACGAGGTGCAGCTGCGACTCGGCGAGCTGCTTCGCCGTGGGGTTGAGCACGTACTGGCCGTCCTTCCAGCCGACGCGGGCGGCGCCGATGGGACCGTTGAAAGGAATGCCGGAGAGGATGAGTGCCGCGGAGGCGCCGAGGAGCGAGGGGATGTCGGCGTCGATCTCCGGATCGAGTGAGATCACGGTCGCGACGACCTGCACCTCGTTATAGAAGCCGTCCGGGAAGAGCGGGCGGATCGGGCGGTCGATGAGGCGCGAGGTCAGTGTCTCCTTCTCGCTCGGCCGGCCCTCACGCTTGAAGAACCCGCCCGGGATGCGTCCGGCGGCGTAGGTCTTCTCGACGTAGTTGACCGTGAGGGGGAAGAAGTCGCGGCCGGCGGCCGCGGTCGGTTGCGCACACGCGGTGACCAGCACCACCGTGTCGCCCATGGAAACGCGCACCGCGCCATCGGCCTGGCGGGCCAACTCGCCCGTCTCAATGGTGACCGTGTGGGTGCCGTACTGAAATGATTTGCTGACTGCGCTCAAGCGAGAGCCCTCGGGGAAGGAGAAATGGTTCCTGCCAAACACAGAGGCCGCGCAATGCGGCCTCGTGTTGGAGTGTTAGCGGCGAAGTCCCAGGCGCTCGACGAGCTCCTGGTACTTGGCAGGCTTCGTGGCCTTGAGATAGTCGAGGAGCTTGCGCCGCTGGTTGACGAGCTTCACGAGGCCCCGGCGGGAGGAATGATCGCGCTTGTGAGCCGTGAAGTGCTCGCCGAGCCCGTTGATGCGCTCGGAGAGGAGCGCGACCTGGACCTCGGGGGAGCCGGTGTCGGCGGGACCGCGCCGGTACTGCGCCAGGATGCCGCCTTTTTTCTCGCTGGAAAGAGCCATTGCGCCTGAATCCTAAGTGACTGTCTTAAGTGACCTTTTGGGAAGCGCGGAATTGTACTCAGAGTGGGGCCTCCCCTACAAGTTTGGTGCCGGCGAAAAGCGCTATAATGTGCGCCATGATTCGCGCATTCCTCATCGGCATCTGCGGTGCAGCCGCGCTGGCCGCCTGCTCGACTCTGCCGTCGCACCCCGGGACTCCCAGCACCGCGGCCGTTCCGCCGGGCTGGTGCTCCACCGCCGACGGCAAGCTCGTGCGGCCCGGCTCGAGCCGTTGCAATTCCCTCACCCGCACCTACTCCGGCGAGCAGATGCGGGCGACCGGAATGACCGACGCCGCGCACGCGCTGCAGATGCTCGACCCGTCCATCACGGCCGGTCATTAGCTCGCTCGCGCAAAGCCGGCGTCCTGCCGCTTTGCGCGAGCGCGACCGACCTGCACCGTCCGCCTCGCGGAGCGGCGGCGCTTTATCAGCTTTTGCACCTCGCCTGAAACAGGCGCCTGGGCCGGACCTTGCCCCGGCCGTCGGATTCGCCCAGTCCCAGAAAGCGCTGTGCCGCGTCATACAGCCTGACGCGGCCCGGAGCTGGGCTGCGCACCAGCACGATCTCCTGACCATGGCCGATGCGGTCGGCCTGCCAGGCTTCCAGGCTCACCGGCGGCAGATGTCCGAGCGGCCGGTCGGCGGGCAGGAGCCCGAGTCCCCTGACCGTGACGTGTGGCGCCCCCTCGGCCTCGCAGGCGCGAGTCACGGCCTCCAGTGTCTGCATCGGCTCGCGCTCGAAGGGCTCCACCCAACTGCGCCGCAGCGCGGCGACATGTCCGCACGTGCCGAGTGCCCGCGCGATGTCCTCCGCGAGCGTGCGGACGTAGGTCCCCTTTGAGCAGAGGACGTCGAGCTCGACCGCCTCGCTCGTCTGCGACACCGGCGCCAGCTCGAAGATCTCGATCTCGCGCGGCGCGCGCTCGACCGTCACCCCGGCACGCGCCAGCTCGTAGAGCGGACGCCCGTCACGCTTGAGCGCCGAATACATCGGCGGGACCTGACTCCCGCGACCCAGGAACCCGCTCAGCGCCGTCTCGAGCCCCTCCTGCCAGCGAGGGGGTACGGGCGCCTGCTCGATGGCGGGGCCTTCGCGGTCCCCGGTGGCGGTGCGCGTCCCCAGAGCGAGCGTGAACCGGTAGTGCTTGCGGCTGGAGAGGATCTCGCCGGCGATCTTCGTCGCCTCGCCGAGGCAGATCGGGAGCATGCCGGTCGCGAGCGGATCGAGGCTGCCCGCATGCCCCGCCTTGCAGCCGCCGAGAAGCCGGCGAACGCGCTGCAGCGCAGCGTTCGACGACATCCCCACCGGCTTGTCGAGGAGAAGAATGCCGTCCATCAGGACCGGCTTTTGTCCTGGCCCTCATCGTCGGCCACGGCGCGATCGATGAGCCCGGTGAGGCGCGCTGCCTTCTCCGCCGTGTCATCGAACACGAACTCGAGCCGCGGCGCATGCCGCAAGCCGAGCCGCCGTCCCGCCTCGCCGCGCAGGAATCCGGCCGCGCGGGTGAGTCCGCTGCGGACCTCCTCGGGCGGATGCGCCGATACGAACGGCGTGAAATAGACCCGGGCCACGCCCATGTCGGCGGCGAGCCGGACGGAGGTGACGGTCACGTTGCCGACTCGCGGGTCCTTGACCTCGCGCGCGATCAGCTCCGCGAGCACGCGCTGCAGCTCCGACTCGATCCTGCGCAGCCGTTTCCCGGGGAGCTCACTCTCGCGAAAGCGGGTCTGAGAGGGAGAGCTCTTCGTCATCACAACGTCCGCGCAACCTCGAGACGCGCAAAGCACTCGATCTGATCGCCCACGCGGACGTCCTGATAGTTCTTCACTCCGATGCCGCACTCCGTACCGGCACGCACTTCGCCGACGTCGTCCTTGAAGCGGCGGAGCGACTCCAGCGCGCCCTCGAAGATGACGACGTTGTCGCGCAGCACACGGATCGGATTGTTGCGCTTCACGAAGCCCTCGGTCACCAGACACCCGGCGACGACGCCGAACTTGCTGGAGCGGAACACCTCCCGCACCTGCGCCACGCCCACGATCTGCTCCTTGATCTCGGGCCGCAGCATGCCGGTCATCATCTGCTTCACGTCATCGATGGCTTCGTAGATGATGCTGTAGTAGCGCACCTCGACGCCGGTCTCCTTCATCGCGTCGCGCGCGCCGGAGTCGGCGCGGACATTGAAGCCGATGACGAGCGCCTTCGAAGCCGCGGCCAGCTGGACGTCCGACACGGTGATGCCGCCGAGACCGCTGGCGACGATCTTGACCTGCACCTCGTCCGTCGACAGCTTCGCGAGCGACTCGCGCAGCGCCTCGACGCTGCCCTGCACATCGCCCTTGATGAGGACGGAGACGACTCCCGCCTTCTCCTCCCCGAGCTGCGAGAAGACATCCTCGGCGCGCGTGGTCTGACGCGCGAGCTTGACGTCGCGGAACTTGCCCTGGCGGTAGAGCGCCACCTCGCGTGCCTTGCGCTCGCTCTCGAGCGCCAGCATCTCATCGCCGGCATTCGGCGCCGCGGACAGTCCGAGCACCACGACCGGCATGGAGGGAGTGGCCTCCTCGACCGAGCGGCCGTTCTCGTCGAAGAGCGCCCGCACGCGGCCGAACTCGGAGCCGGCGATGATGGGGTCGCCCAGGCGGAGAGTCCCCTTCTTGACCAGCACGGTCGCGACGACGCCGCGGCCCTTCTCGACACTCGACTCGATGACGACGCCCGCGGCGAGACCGGTGCGCGGCGCGCGCAGCTCCAGCACCTCGGCCTGCAGCAGCACGGCCTCGAGCAGCGCGTCTATGCCTGCGCCCGTATGGGCCGAGACGTTGACGAACATGTTCTCACCGCCCCAGTCCTCGGGAATGACTTCCTGCTTGGCGAGCTCGGAGCGCACCCGGTCCGGGTCGGCATCGGCCTTGTCGATCTTGTTGACCGCGACCACGATGGGCACTCCCGCGGCGCGGGCGTGCTGGATGGCCTCGACAGTCTGCGGCATGACGCCATCGTCCGCCGCCACCACGAGGATGACGACGTCCGTCGCCTTCGCGCCGCGGGCACGCATGGCGGTGAAGGCCGCGTGGCCCGGCGTATCGAGGAAGGTCACGACACCCTTCGGAGTCTCGACGTGATAGGCGCCGATGTGCTGGGTGATGCCGCCGGCCTCGCCGGCCGCCACCTTCGTGCGGCGGATGTAGTCGAGGAGCGAGGTCTTGCCATGGTCGACGTGACCCATGACCGTGACGACGGGCGGACGCGGCTCGAGCTCGGCGGTCTCCGGCTCCGCGCCCTGCAGGTCGGCCTCGATCTGGTCTTCCTTGAGGAGCTTCGGGGTGTGACCCATCTCCTCCACCACGAGCACCGCGGTGTCCTGGTCGATCGGCTGGTTGATGGTCGCCATGACGCCCATGTTCATCAGCGTCTTGATGACCTCGGTCGCCTTCACGGCCATCTTCTGCGCCAGCTCCGCGACCGTGACGGTCTCACCGATGCTGACCTCGCGCACGACGGGCGCGGTCGGCATCTCGAACCCGTGCCGGCCATCGGCGGTGCTCGGCACGGCGCGGGACTTGATGCGCCGCTTCTTCTTGTAGCGGGAGCTGACATCCGTTGCGACGTGCAGCTCCTGTCTGCCGTAACGCGTATGCCGGTCATCCGCGGCGGGGCGCTCCCGGGCGGGAGCGGACACCGGCGGCGGCGTGCGCTCCCGGGCAGCCGGTG
>DASZYK010000081.1:0-4022 GCA_035545455.1 Steroidobacteraceae bacterium | reverse complement strand
GCGTTTTAATTGAAGACCTTTAGGCATGTCCGTGATGTCGCTCCTCGCCGCCTCCCCAACGCTGTTCATCGCGGTCAGCCTCCTCCTCGGGCTGATCGTGGGCAGCTTCCTCAACGTGGTCATCCACCGCGTTCCCATCATGATGGAGCGACAGTGGCGCGAGCAGTGCGCCGAGCTCCAGCAGGCGGATCCCGCCGCCACCATTCCCGCGGCGGCGGCGCCGCCCAAGGAGCGCTTCAACCTCGTGGTCCCCCGCTCCGCCTGCCCCGCCTGCAAAGCACCGATCACGGCGCTGCAGAACATCCCGATCCTGAGCTATCTCTTCCTCCGCGGCCGCTGCGCCAGGTGCGGCGCCCGCATCAGCCCTCGCTATCCGATCGTCGAGGCCCTGACCGGGATCCTCTCGGCGGCCGTGGCCTGGAAGCTCGGCTTCGGCTGGCCTGCCGCCGCCGGTCTGGTGCTCACCTGGTTCCTGGTGGCGCTCGCCTTCATCGACATCGACACGCAGCTCTTGCCCGACAGCCTGACGCTGCCGCTCCTCTGGCTCGGCCTCCTGCTCAGCCTCTTCGCCCCCGCACCGGGCATGGCACCCGTGCCGGTGGACATGCGTTCCAGCATCATCGGGGCGATCGCAGGTTACCTCAGCCTCTGGAGCGTCTATCATCTCTTCCGTCTGCTCACCGCCAAGGAAGGCATGGGGTACGGTGATTTCAAGCTCCTGGCGGCGCTCGGCGCCTGGCTCGGCTGGCGGATGCTGCTGCCGACCGTGCTGATTGCCGCGGCCGTGGGAGCCGTGGCGGGGATAGCGCTGCTGGCCTTCCGGGGACAGAATCGCTCCACCCCCATCGCCTTCGGGCCGTTCCTCGCCGCCGCGGGCTGGCTGATGCTCATGTTCGGGCGGGAGCTGGTCACCGGATATCTGGGGTTGTTTGCGTCCCGCTGAAATCATGGCCAATACCAGAGTCTTTCGTGTCGGGCTGACCGGCGGCATCGCCAGCGGGAAGTCGACGGTGGCGAAGTTCTTCGCCGCCCTCGGCGTGCCCATCATCGACACCGATCAGGTGGCCCGCGAGGTGGTGGAGCCGGGACAGCCGCCGCTCGAGCGGCTGGTGGAGCGGTTCGGCCCCGCCATCCTGACGCCCGACGGCCATCTCGACCGGCCGAAGCTGCGGGAAATCGTATTCACCGACCCGAAGGCCCGCGCCGACCTCGAGGCTCTGACGCATCCCGCGATCGGCAGCGCGGTGGAGGCCTGGTCGGCCGCCGCCGGGGGCCCCTATCAGATCCTCATGATCCCGTTGCTCGTCGAGAAGAATCTCGGCTCGCAGCTCGACCGTGTGCTCGTGGTCGACTGCGACGAGGAGCTGCAGATCCGCCGTCTGCAGGCGAGGGACGGCTCCACGGTCGAGCAAGCCCGCGCGATCCTCAATGCGCAGACCTCGCGCGCCGCGCGGCTCAAGGCGGCGCATGATGTGATTCAGAACGACGGCGACCTCAGCGCGGTGCGGGATCAGG
This sequence comes from Steroidobacteraceae bacterium, assembly GCA_035545455.1. Taxonomy (GTDB): domain Bacteria; phylum Pseudomonadota; class Gammaproteobacteria; order Steroidobacterales; family Steroidobacteraceae; genus 13-2-20CM-66-19. Next base: position 2,507 of record DASZYK010000081.1, on the reverse strand, counting down.
TTTCCGCGCTGCACGCGCGATACCTGGAGCTCGCCGGACATTCCGGAGCCGGCGGGGGCACCCCTACCGCCAAGTCCGCGCAAGCACGATTTTCCTGATAGCTCGCTCGGAAATTGCCGAGGGACTTTCTTTTTTTCCAGGACCGCTTCGCGCCGCTCGACAAACCTCCTCCGCCCGTTTACGTCACCCGCGGATGTCGAGCACAATAGGTCACATGACGACCGAAGCCCCCGAGGCCGCCGCGCCTCCGCAATCGCCGCCCGAAGCCATCGAGAGCGACCGCACGCTGGTCTTCGAGCAGCCGCTCAATGAGCGCATGCGCACGTTCCTGAGGCTGGACTTCCTCTACAGCCAGGCTCTCTACCACAACGAGGCGGCAAGCCAGTGGGGCACCCGCGCCGCAGTGACCAGCCTGATCGACATCCTGGCCATCATCTCGCGCAGCGATGTCCGCTCCGACGCGCTGAAGGAGCTCGAGCGGCAGCTCGCCAACCTCGGAGAGTTCCAGTCGAAGCCCGGCGTCGATACCCAGCGCCTCAAGTCGTTGATCGCGAACCTGACCCGGCTGCGCTCGGACCTCCTGAATGCGGGCGTCGCGAACCTGCAGCCGCTCAAGGACTCGGATTTTCTCAACGCCATCAAGCATCGCAGCAGCATTCCCGGAGGTACCTGCGAGTTCGACCTCCCGGATTACCTCTACTGGCTCTCGCTCCCGGACGAGGTCCGGGTCAAGGCGTTCAACCAGTGGCTCACGATGCTGCGCCCGCTGTGCGATGCCGTCTCCGAGCTCATCTGGCTGACTCGCCAGAATGGCCGCACGCGGCAGGAGACCGCCCAGGGCGGCAACTTCACCATTACCTTCGAGCGCGAGAACCCTCTGCAGCTGCTGCGCATCGCGCTGCCTGCCTCGATGGGCCTCTATCCGGAGGTGAGCGGCAGCCATCATCGCTGCAACGTCCGCTTCCTCTCCTGGAAAGGGGTCTCCGAGCGGGCCACGCAGGCGGACGGAGACATCAAGTTCCTCCTCACCTGCTGCCCCTGATGGCCGTCCAGCGCGTCAAGTGCCCCACCTGCCAGCGCGAGATCGACTGGTCTCAATCCCCTTTCCGGCCCTTCTGCAGCGAGCGCTGCCGCCTGATCGACCTCGGCGCCTGGCTCACCGAGAAGCACGCCATCCCGGGCGAGCCGGCGCCGGATGAGTCGGGTCACGGGCATCCCGGGCAGGACGGCGACGCGTCCTCGCCTCGCAGACCCTCGTAGCCGGTGAGCTACCGCGGCGGCTGCGCGCCCAGCCACTTCGCCGCGAACGCCAACTCGTCCGCCGCCCGCTCCCGCTCGACCGACGGGGGCACTCCCGGCCCTTCTCCGCTGTCGATCCGGATCAGGATGGGACGGCCACAGATCTGCTCTCCCTGAAGGAGCGCGGCCAGCTCGTATCCCCGCCAGGGCCGGATGTCACCGTCATGCTCGGCCGTGACGATCAACGTCGGCGGAAAACAATTGCCGGAGGCGATCTGGCGGTATTGCGCCCAGGTGCCGGTCGGCAACGCGGCACCGAAGAAATCCGGCCGCTGGGTGATGGCGGCGCCCGCCATCAGCCCGCCGAAGCCCCGACCGTAGATGCCGAGCCGCGCGCGTCGGGTGTACCGCTGATCGATCAGTGATTGCGCGGCGGCGAAGAGATCACCGAGCGCGACCGACCTGTCGGGCAGGCTCGCGGCGCCGTGCGGGGCCGGTACCGGGACTATCGCATCGCGCACCTGCGCTCGGGCATAGACTCCACCCATTTCCAACCAGGCCGACACGAACGGCTGGAGGATCGTCTCGAGCGGCTTGCCCGTCGGCCGGTAGACGGTGAGGAGCGTCGGCTGGTTGCCATCGCGCGTCAGACCGCGCCGATGTGCAATCTCCATGGGTAGTTGGGCGCCGTCGGGACCGAGATAGAGGATGTGGTCCACGACTACATCACCGGAGGCGCCGGATGGGCCGCCGCCCTCGAGCTGCTCGAGCCGGCTGCTGATCCAGGCGCGCTGCGGGATGGCGGCAATCGCCTTCGCGGTTGCCTGGTTCTCCACCGAGATCCAGTGTCTCGTCCGGTTCGAGCGTACGTTCTCCAGCCAGGCGTAGGGATTCGCGCCGGCGCGCGCGCGGGGCGGCTTCACCTGCGCGACCAGGGGATTCATGCGCGGCGCGGAAGGCGTGGGATTGGCGCCCACGGCGACCTGCGTGGCCGTCGGCTCCGGCACGTCGAGCCGCCCTCGGCCCGGAACCGCGGTCGGCTGACCCATCTGCACGCCCGCGCACGCCGCAAGCAGCCAGGCCGCCCCCGCCGCGACGGGGATCGAGCGCAATCTCATGTGTCTAGCCATGGCCCACTCCGGTCTTGCGTGCCGCGCCGAATATTACGCCGAAGAGCTCCCGCGGTATCGCGCGGGTCACCGCCAACAGGGCGAAGTACAGCACGCCGCCCGCCGCAAGCGCCAACAGCCATGGCGTGCCGAAGCCGG
>DASZYK010000080.1:0-2122 GCA_035545455.1 Steroidobacteraceae bacterium | reverse complement strand
CGCGACATCATCACGAGCTTCTGTGCAGGCTGTCTCTCGAAGAGCAGCATGGATACGGCATCAGACAAGAACCGGCGAACGTCGCGCAGCACCCACACCGGCTCATGCCGCCAGTATCTGCGCCACAGGACGAGCCGGTTGCGGCTGATGTAGTAGCGCCTGATCGCGGCGTGATGCGTCACGGTGACGCGCTTGATGAGGAGCAGGCGCCTCTCCATCGAGCCCAGCGAGTGCAGCAGCATTGCATCGGTTGCCTCCAGCACGCGAAAACCGCGGCGGCGGAGCCTGAAGCAGAAATCGTGATCCACGAAGTCGATGAAGAGCCGCTCGTCGAAGCCGCCCACGACGACGGCCGCATCGAGCCGTACCAGGTTGCCGGAGGTCATGACCGACGGGATCACCCGCCAACCCCTACCCCGCGCTTCAGAGCCGCGCTCCGCCACGGTGAACCCGATCAGCCGATCCACGTGGCGGGGGGCCACGACCGCGACGCGATTGGGCTGCGGATAACGCCCCAGGGCCTGCGCCATGGTCTCGATCATCGCCGCCGTCGCACGGCTGTCCTGATCGAATGTGGCGAGCCAGGAGTACCCCCGTTCGCGCGCGAGCCGGAGACCGACATTGAGGGCCGCGGCGATGCCGAGATTGACTTTGAGGCGCACGAGCGTCGCCGAGAGCCTGCGGGCGGCCTCAACGACCGGCTGCAGCGTCTCCTCGCTCGATCCGTTGTCGATGATCAGCAGGCAGGCCACCTGGCGGGCGAGCGCCGCGAGATTTTCCGCGCACTCCACGCCGGGGAAGTACGTGACAACGACGGCGCAGACATCGGAGCGCCGGATCGATTTCGGCCCGTGCTGTTGCGCCCTCTCAGCCACCTGTTCGCCCCCCGATGCCAAATGGTGCCGCCCCGGAAACCGCTGCCGGGGAGCGCTCGGTGAGTACCCGCCTGGCGTCCCGCAGCAGCACCGATGCAGAGCACAGCGCGACGATCGCGAGCAGGGCAAAGCGCAATGGCAGCGCGGGCTCGACCCAGGCCAGCCAGATGGATGCGGCGCAGGCCGCGGATATCCAGGCCAGGTCCCGGAATGCCGTTGCGAGCAGGCCGCGCTCCAGCCGGACGGCCATGACATAGAGTATCGCGGTATCCACCACGATTCGGCCGGTGAATGCGATCGCAGCTCCCACGATTCCGTAACGCTCGAGCAGCCACCAGAGCGCGGCGGCGTACGGCGGCAGCTCGAGCAGATGCAGCAGCGCGGTCCACCTGGCATAGCCGTAGCCCTGCACCATCACGAAGGGCGCGCGCGCCAGGGCATTGATGAACACGCCGATCATCAGGACTTGCGCGACGACGGCGCTCTCCACCGCGAATCGGGCTCCCAGCCACAGTTGCAGACCCTGGCGCGCGAGCAGCATGACGCCGAGCAGCGCGGGTAGCATGAGCAGTGCGGTTTTCTCGGAGGATTTTCTGAAGACCGCGGCCGCACGCGAGGGGTCCTGGACGCGCAGACTGGCGAAAGCCGGGAACAGGACCCCCTGGATCGCGGTCGGCAGAATGAGCAGCCGGTTCAGCGTGTCATAAGGCACCGTGTAGAAAGCGATCGCGGCGCTGCCGAGCTCGGTTGCGATGACGAAGCGGTCGAAATACACGAGCACCGGGCCGATCACGTTGCTCACCGTCAGCCAACCGCCGAAAGTCAACAGGTGACGGATCTGATCTCGCCGGAACCTCGGCCGCTGCGTGCGCAGACCCGGCACGATGCGCCACGTTATCGCCGCCAGCGCGACGGCCGAGATGACCCGGACCGCGCTCAGCGCCGCGATAACCGGGCTCAGGTGATTGCTGAAGAACACCACGCCGAAAGGCACCAGAAACATCAGTACGCCGAGCGGCAGCCGCACCAGGCTGGTGACGGCAAATTTCTGAAATCCCTCCAGCAAGCCGAATAGTGCCGTGGAGAGCATCACGAAGGGCAGCCCGGCGGACAGCCAGAGGATGGAATCGGATACATCACCGAGCAGCTGCGGCGAGACGCGCAACACCTGCGCGATAGCCTGCGAGCATGCTGCCAGGGCGATGCCCACCGGGATGCTGCAGGCGAGAACCAGCACGAGCGTGGTG
>DASZYK010000079.1:0-2254 GCA_035545455.1 Steroidobacteraceae bacterium | reverse complement strand
CCGTGCAGGCTGTTGCCGTGGTCGTTGAGGGAGAGCCGATACGCATGCCCGTCGAGCGTGAAGCGGCCTTTGCCGATGCGGTTTGCAAAACGGCCGACGGTGGCGCCGAAATAATTGCCGTCATCGAAGTACTGCTGCGGGCTCGCGAATCCGAGGACGATGTCGCTCATCTTGCCGGTCCGATCGGGCGTATAGAGCGACTGGATGCGCGCCCCGAGGGTGATGATCCGGACCCGGATACCCGCCCGGCTGGTGAGGTCCACGGCATCGATGCGAGTGCCGTCCGCGAGAGCTCCGAACCCTGAAGTGCGCGCCTTTGCGGCGCGCGCCTCGGGCATGGCGGCGAATGCGCTCACGCAAAGCGCAGCGACCAGGACCACTCTCAGCGATGACATCATTGGCTCTCCCCCGTCGGCGGCATCCGCCTTGCGGCGGCCGTTTCTTCAATACTCGGACAATTTCGCAAAACGGAGCGGCAAAGGCAAGCCGGCCTTTGGCTAACGGGGCAGCAGCCGGTAGAGTGCCGCCCCGTGCGCGTCGAGGTGGACGCTGAGCCCGGAGGCGACACCCCGGTCACGATGCTGCCAGAGGTCGCGCACGGTGTAGCGCGTCCGCGGGAGCTTGAGCTCCCGCCAACTCACCGCGAGCGTCCGCACGCGGGACTTCACGTTGAAGGCCGCGAGATACCAGCCTGCGCCGCCGGCCGGCTGCGACAGCCACACCACGAACCCATCCCGCGCGAGAGCCTGATGGGCGTGGGTGGCGTGCTGATCCACCGCGAGGACTTCGGGATTCTCCAGCAGTCCTTCGGTCCGGCGGTCCATGCGCGTGAGATTGCCGCCCATGAAAAGCGGCGAGCGCGCGATGCACCAGAGAGTGAGATACGTCCGCTGCTCCGCGCGGGTGAGGCGGCCCTCACGGGGCTCGCCCCATCCCGGCGCAGGACCGAGATAGCCCAGGGCCAGCATGTCCGCATCGGGCCAGTGCCCCGGCTCGGCGAGCGGCGCCCAGCGCGCCGCGCGCGCAAACTGATCGCCGACGCCCTGCGGATACTCCACCGTGCTGTGCCAGAGGTCCCAGACGTCGTTGGAGATGCGCCACATCGTCGCGTGACGCCGCAGCGCGGCCAGCTTGCCGATCGGCGCCGGTCCCGGCGAGAGGCTGAGCATCATGTCGCGCCCGCTTGCCGCGAGTGCGGCTGACAGCATCCGGATCTCCTGCCCGGCATAAGGATGGCTCGCGATGCAGTCGGCCTTGATGAAGTCGACACCCCAGGAGGCGTAGAGGCGGGCGATGGAGTCGTAGTAGGCCTGTCCGGCGGCCCGGTGGACATCGACCCCGTAGTTGTCGGGATTCCACGGGCACCTGGAGCGGATGTCCACCGCCTGCGCGGCCGTATAGGGCGAGCCCTCGATCGGCAGATTCCTGGCCACCGCCTCGCGGGGGATGCCACGCAGGATGTGGATGCCGAACTTCAGTCCGAGGGAATGCACATAGTCGGCGAGCGGCTTGAACCCGGCGCCACCCGCGGCGGAGGGGAAGCGGTTGGGTGCCGGAACGTATCGGCCGTACCCGTCGAGTACGTAGAGCTCACCGGCGGCGCCGCCGGAGGGTGTGGGATTGCGTACGAACCATTCCGCGTCTATGACGGCGTAGCGCCAGCCGTAACGCGCGAGATGGCGGCTCATCCAGCGGGCATTGGCCCGGAACTGCGCCTCCGAGACGGTGGTGCCATAGGCGTCATAGCTGTTCCAGCCCATTGGCGGCGTGGAGGCCGCGGGAACTGCCGCGCCTGCCGACCGCGGCAGGCAGCAGGCGAGGGCGCCGCCGGCAAGGATGGAGGCGGCGAGAAGATGCCGATACGAAGATCCCACGTGCCGCTCCGGACTACAGGGGGCGCACGGCGAAGGTGCCGGGAGGCGCGCGCTCGAGCCGGTTGCGCAGCGGCAGCAGAAAGGCGTCCGCGCCGATCTCGAACAGGTCGCCCGGCTCGACGCGCACCTGATCGGTGAACGACAGGGTCGCCGTTCCGAAGAAGTGCACGTGCACGTCGCCGGGCCGGCGGAAGTTGCCGTACTTGAAGTGGTGGTGCTCCAGGTTGGCGATGGCGTGCGACATGTTCGATTCGCCCGTGAGGAAGGGTTTCTCCCAGATGACCCGCTCGCCGCGCAGGATCCGGCTCGTGCCGCGCACGTCCGCGGGCAGCGGCCCGGTCAGGACCTCCGGCCCCAGGGCTGCGGGGCGCAGCTTGGAG
>DASZYK010000078.1:0-5608 GCA_035545455.1 Steroidobacteraceae bacterium | reverse complement strand
AACGCCGTGCCCCCACCCACCTTGGCGACCGACAGGTACTCGAGGAACGCCTCGGCATCGGCGCCGGAGACGTCGTAGATCGCGAAATGCGACAGGTTGACCATGCCGACGCCGTCGCTCATCGCCAGCTGCTCGGCGTTGGAGACCGGCCAGAAATGGCGGGCATCCCACTCGTTGCGCCGCTCCGGCACGCGCCCGGCGTACTTCTCGAGCAGATGCCCGTTGGCTTCATAGCCGTGGGCGCGCTCCCAGCCCGCGGCCTCCATGAAGCAGCCACCGAGCTCCTTCTCCCGCGGCCAGAAGGGACCCCGGCGCAGCTCGCGGCCGGTGAGGTACGGCTCGCGCGGGTGCACGGCCGGGTTGTAGACCTTTTTCGCCGTCTCGAAGCAGCGCCCGAAGACGTACGCCGGTGTCTTCTGCACCGGGTAGAAGCGGGCGATGTCGACGCTGCAGGTGTCCCATTCCGAGCGCCCCGCGGTCATCCAGTCGGCGAGCACCTTGCCGATGCCCGGAGCATCCTTGACCCACACGGCCTCCGCGAACCAGAGACCGCCGACTTCCGGCGACTCGCCGACGAGTGGCGAGCCGTCGGCGGTGATGGACATGAGGCCGTTGAACGAGCGCTTCGCATCCCATCCGAGATCCGCGAGCAGCGGCACGAGCTCGGTCGCGCGCTCGTAGCCCTGCATCACCTGCTCGATGTCCATGTCGCGCATCGAGGGAGACAGCCGCGCCTCGCCGGGCTCGGCGATGTCGCGCGGCTGCACCATCCGGGGCTCGGTCTGCTCGTAATAGCCCCACTCGATCTGGCCGCCCTCGGTCGTCGTCGGGTCGCCCGTGTCGCGCAGGTAGGAGGAGTTGCCCTGGTCGCGAAGGAGCGGATAGCCGATCTCCTTGCCCGTGCCGGCGAACGCGTCGAAAGGCCCGAAGAAGAGCAGCGGATGCTCGAACGGCATGAGCGGCAGCGGCGAGCCGGTTCGCGCGGCGAGCAGCGGACCCCAGATACCGGCGGTGAGTATGACGAGCGGCGTCTTGATGTAGCCCTTGCGGGTCTCCACACCGCGCACGCGTCCGTCCTGAACGTCAATGGAGAGCGCCGGGGTGTTGGCGAAGGTCTGCAGCCGCCCGCTCGCGACGGCACGCTCGATGAGGGCGCCCGCGACCCGCTGCGAGCGCGGAACCACCAGGCCCGCATCGGGATCCCACAGCGCGCCCTGGATCGCCTGCTCCTCGAGCAGGGGGAACAACTCCTTGGCCCGCGCCGCCGGGATCAGCTCCGCACGGGTGCCGAACGCCTTGGCGGATCCCACCTTGCGCTTCAGCTCCTCCATGCGCTCATCGTCGCCGACCCGCGCGACCTCGAGGCCGCCGACGCGGCTGTAGTGTCCGAGGCGCTCGTAGAACTCGCGGCTGTAGAGGGTGGTGAAGCACGACATCCTGTCGTGACTGGTCATGTAGCAGAAATCCGACGCATGGGCGGTGGAGCCGATGTCGGTGGGAACGGCGGATTTGTCGATGCCGACCAGATGGTCCCACCCGCGCTCGATCAGGTGATGAGCGACCGCGGCCCCGACGATCCCTCCCTGGCCGATGATCACCGCGGCCGCCTCCTGCGGAAGCCGCCTCTCACCCGTGCTCTGATTGCTCATTTCGCGCCCAGTATGGAGCCCGCCCGCAAGGCGGGCTGATCGATTTACGTCATGGACTTGCCGAGATGCGTCCCGTCGCCGGGGCCGCCGCTTCGGCTTCGGGCGTCCCCGCCGCCGCCTTTTCCAGGCCGTGGCCATGAGGTCCGCTCTCGCGCCGCCAGAGCAGCGCGACCGACACGAAGGCGATGAGGCTCACGAGCCCGAAATACCACAGCATGGCGTCATAGCCGGACGGATGGGCGGGTCCGGCATGCGCCCGATCGGCGAGCCAGCCCGCGGCGAGATTGCTCGCGGCCAGGAACAGGTTCTGCAGCAGATTGATCAGCCCGAAGGCGGTCCCGAGCCGCCGCGGCTCGACCAGCATGGCCGTCGACGGCCAGATGACGGCGGGCACGACCGAGAAGCTGATCCCCATCAGGGCCGTGGAGATCCACAGGCTCCAGTCCGTGGTGCCGAGAATGAGAAAGACGAGAGGCATCAGCAGGGTCGCGATCATCATCATCAGCGAGCGCCTTCCCAACCGGTCGGCGAGGAACCCGAAAACCGGCGTGGCGAAGATGGCGGCGAAGAACACCCAGCTGTTGGCGAGCCCGGCCTGCTGCAGCGTCAATCCCTTGGCGTCCTGGAAGTATTCGATGGCGAAAGTGCTGCGGAAGGGAAAGAACACGGCCGCGAACAGCACGTTGAGAGCGAGGATGTACCAGTAGGAAAGATCGAAGCTGATGAGATCGGACCAGGTGATCCGCTCCGGAGCCGATGCCGGCGGCAGCCGGCCGGACCTGCGGGCCCGGGCGTCGATGACTCGATAGGCCAGCGCCGCGGCGAAGCTGGCCGCGGTCGCGCCCGCGGCGAGCCACAACGGCAACTGCCATCCGTGAGCGTAGAGCGCGTGCGCCCAGCCGGGCGAGGTGTCGGCGGCGTAGGAGCCAACGCGCGCGAAGCTGAAGAAGAGCGCCATGGCGAGCGCCGTGGCGCCTCCCGAGAACCACTGGGCCAGTCCCGCGAGCAGCGCGATGAAGAGCGCCTCCTCGGCCACACCGAATATCAGCCGGCCCGTCACCATGACGGCGTAGGGCGAGCCGATCGCCGTCAGTGCCGCCCCCGCGAGGCACAGCGCCGCCGTCCAGGCCGCCACGCGGGCAGGCCCGTGGCGGTCGATCAGCACGCCGCCGAGCAAGGCGAGCAGGATGTTGGGAATGCTGAACACGGCGTTCAGCATTCCGATCTGCGCCTGAGTGAAGCCCCGCTCGGCGCGCAGGAAGCCGGCGATGGGCGCGATCGCATCGTATTCGTAGTAGCTGCCGGCGATCGCGAGGCTGAGCAGCGCCAGCACGCACCAGCGCGCCGCGCCGGGCCCGGCCAACACGCTCCTCGACCCCGATCCCGCGCGCCCGCTCAATGGATCCGGGCTCCCTGACGAATCAGCTCCCGCCGGACCGCGCCGACATCGAGCCTGTCGAGCGGCTCGCCCGTGCGCAGCGAGACCGCGGCGGCGACGCCCGCGCCCTGGCCGCTGACGGCGCAACACATCATGTTGCGCACCGCCGCGTGGGAGATCCGGTCCCCGCCGATCGAGCGGCCGGCGACGAGCAGGTTGCCGACCCCCCTGGGAACGAGCGCCCGGTACGGCACATGAAAATAGCGTCCGGTGGTCGGCAGGATGAGAAGCCCATACCCGTCGATGAATTCCGGAAAGATGCCGACCGCATCCTCGAAGCGCCCCTGCTCGCGCACGTCCGCGGCGGTCAGGTTGTAGAGCGCGTCGATCTTGCGGGTGTCGCGCACCCCGAGCGTCATGCCGAAGTTGCGCAGCTTCGCCTGCTCGCACCCGGGCATGAAGCGCTTCAGCGCCTCGATCGCGTGGATCGCCTGGCGGCGGCCCTCCATCTCGGCGGCCGTGAGGTCATTCGCGTCCGTGCCGTCGACGCTGGGAAGGTGAATGAGATTGAGATAGGTGAGATCGCCCTGGTCGCTGACGCTACCCCAGGTCCCGGCGATGGTGTTGAGGCTCGGCGGGATGATCCCGGCCTCGACGGCCCGCTTGAAGGGCTTGCGCAGAAACGGCGAGAACATGTCGTCCTCCTTGCCGGTGGTCTCGATGTTCCACTCGCCGTTGCCGGCCCAGTCGCGATAGGTCTGCGGGTCGGCGCGCACCTGCTCGAGGAAACGCGACTTGTTGACGCCCGCCATGGAGAACATGACGGAGGCGGCCATGAGCTGCTCTCGCGGCGCCTTGTGGACGGGAGCTCCGGCGCGAGCCGCGACGTCGGCATCGCCGGTCGCATCGATTACGCGCTTCGCCAGGAAAGCCTCGCGGCCCGACTTGCTCTCGGTGATGACGCCGCGGATCGAGCCGCCCTCGAGCACCGGCGCGACGCACAGCCGATGCAGAAAGGGAGTGATGCCGGCCTCCAGGACGAGGACGTCGGCCACGTACTTGAACATCTCCGCATCGAGCGCATGGCTCAGCGACTGCGGCTCAGGGGTCGCCGCACCCATCGCGCGGGCGCGCTGCTCGAGCTCGATGCCGATTCCCTCGCAATCGACCGTGCGCTCGTGCCGGTACCAGGCGAACCCCTCGACGCCGACCTGAGTGATGTTGCCGCCGAAGCAGCCATAGCGCTCGAGCAGGGCCGTGCGGGCGCCGGCGCGCGCCGCGGCGAGCGCCGCCGCGAGTCCCCCGGGACCGCTGCCGACCACCAGGACGTCAGTCTCGTGCACGACGTCCACCGAGCGCGCGGGCTCGGGTATGCGCTTAGGCATGGCGTCTCGTCATGATGGCCAAAGGATAACCGCCCCGCAGTATTCCCGCCGCGCGATGCACGGGCTGGCCGATTTGCGGCATCGGGTTGCCCGGATGCGCCGGAGGCGGCCGCGATGCGCGAGTCGCAGGAGCCGCGGCGGGTGCGGCGCTCAGATCGGCTCGCCGGCCATCTCGAGATGCAGCGCCGCGCCCGAGTACGGATGCGCCCGGGCCACCGCCTCGTCGAGCTCGATCCCGAGGCCCGGCTCGGTGGGCGGGATGACGTAGCCCTCCTCCCAGCGGATCGGCTTGCGCAGCAGCTGCGCGTGCAGGCCCTGCCAGCGCTCGATGCCCTCGAGGATGAGGAAGTTCGGGCTGCACGTGGCGAGATGAATGTTCGCGGCCCCGACCACGGGACCGCAGTAGAGGTGCGGGGCGATCTGCGCGTGCCGCACTTCGGCGAGCGCCGCGATCTTCTTCGCCTCCAGGAGGCCGCCGACGCGGCCGAGGTTCGGCTGCAGAATGGCGGCGCCCCCGGCATCGAGGAGCCGCGCGAAATCGTACTTGGTGGCGAGGCGCTCACCGGCCGCGACCGGCACGCTCGTGGCGCGGGCGACCTTCGCCATTTCCTCCGGCGTATCCGGCGGCACGGGCTCCTCGAACCAGAGCGGATCGTACGGCTCGATGCGGCGCGCCAGGCGGACGGCTCCGGCGGCAGTCATCTGCCCGTGGGTGCCGAAGAGAAGATCGGCCCGGGAGCCTACCGCGGAGCGCAGTTGCTTCATGAACCGCTCACAGCGGTCGAGGGCGGCGAGCGAGGGCTGACGGCCGTCGAAGGCCGAATACGGTCCGAGCGGATCGAACTTCAACGCCGTGAAGCCCTGCGCGAGATATTCCGCAGCCCGCTGCGCCGCCAGATCGGGATCCTGGTACACGTCCGTGCGATCTCCGGGCCTGGCGTATATATAGGTGTAGGTGCGCAGCCGCTCGTGCACCCGGCCGCCGAGGAGCCTGTATACCGGCTGCCCCGCCGCCTTGCCGATGATGTCCCAGCAGGCCATCTCGAGCGCGCTGAGCACCCCCATCACCGTGAGGTCCGGATGCTGCGAGTAGCCGGAAGAGTAGACGCGCCGCCAGATCCTTTCGATGTCGTGTGGGTCTTCGCCTTCCAGGTAACGTGCGAACACGTCCTCGAGCAGCCGCGCAACGTGATGTG
>DASZYK010000077.1:0-8818 GCA_035545455.1 Steroidobacteraceae bacterium | reverse complement strand
GCGGCTCTCGGGGCAGCCGCGGCGGCGGTGAGCTTCGCGATCAGGCGCTCATCGAGGAGCCGCCATTGCCCGGGGCGAAGGTCGCGCGGCAGCTCGATCGGACCGTAGCGGATGCGCAGCAGCCGGCTGACCTCGTAGCCGGCGGCCTCCCACAGGCGGCGCACCTCGCGGTTGCGGCCTTCGTGCAGCACCACCCGGTAGGACGCGTTGCGCGCCGCGCTCTCGCCGGGAGGCGCCGGTTCCTCCACGATCCGGTCGAAGGCCGCGGGACCATCCTCGAGCGCAATGCCGCGCAGGAGCCTGCGGAGCGTGCCGTCACCCGGCCGGCCTCGCACCCGGACCAGGTACTCCCGCTCGATGCGGCTCGAGGGGTGCATGAGCCCATGAGCCAGCTCGCCGTCGGTGGTGAAGAGCAGGAGGCCGGAGGTGTTGACGTCCAGCCGTCCCACCACGATCCAGCGGCCGCGCTCGGGCGCGGGCAGCCGGTCGAACACCGTGGGTCGCCCCTGCGGATCGCGGCGGGTGGTCACCTCGCCGGGCGGCTTGTAATAGAGCAGCACCTGGCGGGACGAGGCATCCTCAGCGGCATCGAGCCGGAGCCGCTTGCCGTCGAGGCGGACATCTTCGCCGGGCGCCGCCCGATCGCCGAGCTTCGCCACCCGGCCGGCCACGGTCACCCGGCCCTCCCGGATCCATTCCTCCACCTGGCGCCGGGACCCGATGCCCGCGGCGGCAAGCAACTTCTGGAGCCTGACCGTCATGGAAGCTCGGCTCGAGGCGGTTGGCGATTGGCACGGGGCTGCCGCATACTGGCCGTGTCGAGTGTAGCGGGTCGGGCGCACGGGTCATAACCCCCGGGTCTCTAGAGATAGCCTCCCGTTGCTTGTGGCCGCGGCCGTTCCGAGGGTAGAAGGGGTCCCAAATGATCCACGAAAGCATTCTTGGCACGATCGGTGGCACGCCCGTCGTGCGCGTCAATCGGCTTGCGCCGCCGCACGTGGCGATGTACGTCAAATGCGAGTTCTTCAACCCCATGAGCTCGGTGAAGGACCGCCTGGCGATCGCCGTGATCGAGGATGCCGAGCGCAGCGGCGCGCTCTCCCCAGGCCAGACCGTGGTGGAGGCGACCTCCGGCAATACCGGCATCGCCCTCGCGATGGTTTGCGCGGCGAAGGGCTACCCGTTCGTCGCCGTGATGGCGGAGAGCTTCTCCATCGAGCGGCGCAAGATCATGCGCATGCTCGGCGCCAAGGTGATCCTGACGCCGGCGGCAGAGCGAGGCACCGGCATGGTCCGCAAGGCGGAAGAGCTGGCGAAGAAGCACGGCTGGTTCCTCACCCGCCAGTTCGAGAATGAGGCCAATCCCGCGTACCACCGCAACACCACCGGCCCGGAGATCCTGCGCGATTTCGCCGGCCGGCGCCTCGATTACTTCGTCAGCGGCTGGGGCACCGGCGGCACGCTGACCGGTGCGGGGCAGATCATCCGGCTGGCGCGGCCGGAGGTGAAGGTCATCGCGTGCGAGCCGGCGGTGGCGGCGCTGCTCTCCGGCAAGCCGTTCGCATCGCACAAGATCCAGGGCTGGACGCCGGACTTCCTGCCGGCCGTGCTCGACCGCAACGTCGCGCACGACATCGTGACCGTCACGGATTCGGAGGCCATCGAGACCTCCAGAGCTCTCGCGCGCAGCGAGGGCATCTTCTGCGGCATCTCCTCCGGAGCCACCTTCGCGGCCGCGCTGAAGGTCGCCGCCGGAGCACCGCGGGATTCCGTGATCCTCGCGGTGCTCCCCGATACGGCGGAGCGGTATCTCACGACCCCGCTCTTCGAAGGCATCTCCGACGGCGGGGACCCCGAACCGTGAGCAGAGCGGCCCCCATGCCGCAGCCGGAGCAGCGCGAGCCGGACGCCCGGCGGTACGCGCGGCTGCCCGACCCCTTCCCGATGTGGCGGGGAGGGGTGCTGCACGGTGCGCAGGTCGCTTACGAGACCTGGGGCAGGCTCAACGCGGCCCGCGACAACGCGGTGCTGCTTTTCACGGGCCTCTCACCCTCGGCTCATGCGGCTTCGTCACCGGACGACCCGCGCGACGGCTGGTGGCAACGCATGCTGGGTCCGGGACTGGCCATCGACACCGACCAGTTCTTCGTGGTCTGCGTCAACTCACTCGGCAGCTGCTTCGGATCGACGGGGCCGGCCTCGATCGACCCCGCGACCGGACGGCCCTACCGGCTGAGCTTCCCCGATCTCTCGGTGGAGGATATTGCGCGCGCGGGGCACGAGGCGATGCGCTCGCTCGGAGTCCGGCGGGTCGATACCGTCATCGGCCCCTCGCTCGGCGGCATGGTGGTGCTGGCGTACGCGGCACTCTTCCCGGGAGCGGCGCGCCGGCTGGTCAGCATCTCCGGCACCCTGGCCGCCTCACCCTTCGCCATCGCGCTGCGCTCCATCCAGCGCGAGGCCATCACGGGCGATCCGGACTGGCGGCACGGCAACTACGCGGCCGACCGTCCACCGCGCACGGGATTGAGCCTCGCGCGCAAGCTCGGCACGGTCACCTACCGTTCCGCTGCCGAGTGGCAGCAGCGCTTCGACCGCCAGCCGGTCAGGCCCGACCTGAGGCGCAACGAGCCGTTTGCCGCGGAGTTCTCGGTGCAGGGATACCTGGAGTCGCAGGCGCGGCGCTGGGTGAACGCCTTCGATGCCAACTGCTATCTGTACCTCTCGCGGGCCATGGACCGCTTCGACCTCGGCGCCCACGGCGATCCGGCGGAAGTGCTGGGGAAAGCCCGCCTGGAGCAGGCGCTGGTGATCGGGGTGGAATCCGACCTGCTCTTCTCCATCGCCGAGCAGCGGGCGGTGGCGCGGGCTTTGCAGACAGGCGGCGCCGCCACTCGCTTCGCGCCCCTGCAGTGCATCGAGGGTCACGATTCCTTCCTGGTGGATATCGAGCGCTTCGGCCGCGAGCTGCGGGCCTTCCTGAACAGGCCCGAAAGCAGGTAATCAGGCGGCCCAGGGCGTTTCCCGAGGCGCTTCCCCCGCGATTGCGGATCTCGGAAGGGGGTACCGGGACGGTTGCCCAAATCGCCCAGCCCGAAAGCAAATGGTCAAGCGGCCCAGGGCTCCCCGGGGCCGCGAGGTCAAATGCAGTCGCAGGGCTGGCCGCGCAATTTGCCGGGAGCAATTTGCGCCAATACATTAAGTTGACTGGCGGTGCCGAGCCCCGGGGATCGAGGCATAATGCCGGCGTCCGCGACCCAAGAAAAACGCCAGAACTCCCCGAGGCCAAAGTGGAACGCCGCCTGCATACTCGGCATCGAGCCCGGACCACCGTCTACATCACCGTGCCCGGCGGCTCGCGCAAGCTTTGCAAGGCGGTGAATCTGAGCGCCACCGGCGTCTTCATCGAAACCTCCAACCTGGGGCTGCGCAAGGGCCAGACCGTCGTGCTCTCCTTCGCGATCAATCTCGGCACCGTCACCAAGCTCCATCGGCGCACCGCCGTGGTGGCGCATGTCTCGCGCGGCGGCACCGGCCTCCTGATGGAAAGCTACAGCGCCCGCGCGAACTGACGCGGACCGCGCGCGAAAGTCTTGGCGGACGAGCACGCGAACCGCGACGAGGCCCTGGCGGCTCTCGAGGAGTCGCGCCGCGAGCTCGAGTCACTGACCTACACCGTCGCCCACGATCTGCGCGCCCCGCTGCGCGCCATCGACGGCTTCGCCCGCGCGCTGAGCGATGACTGCGGCGAGCGGCTGGATGAAGACGGGCGCCGGTACCTGCAGCACGTGCTCGATGCCGCCCAGCGCATGTCCGGAATGCTCGAGGGACTGCTGACGCTGGCGCGTATCTTCCGGGCGGAGCTCCATCCGGCGGCGTCGAATGTCTCCTCGATCTCCCGCGGCATCCTCGATCAGTTCCGAGCCGCGGAGCCCTCGCGAGCCATCGACGTGGTCATTGCGGACGGCATCGTCGCCGAAGCCGATCCCTCGCTGCTGACTACGGTGCTCGAGGCGCTGCTGCAGAACGCCTGGAAGTTCACGCGCGGCCGCCAGCCGGCGCGCATCGAGGTCGGCGTGCACCCTGGCAGGCCGCCCGCCTATTTCGTGCGTGACAACGGCGTGGGGTTCGACATGCGCTACGCGGGCAAGCTGTTCGCTCCGTTTCAGCGCCTGCACTCCGAGCGCGAGTTCGAAGGAGTGGGCATCGGGCTCGCGGCGGCGCAACGCATCGTCCGGCGCCATGGAGGGCGTATCTGGGCGGAAGCCGCGCCCGATCGCGGCGCGACCTTCCATTTCACGTTGGCGGAAACCCTCGAGGCACGAGAACCATGAGAGCTTCCGATCCCTTCGCCGCCTGCTCGTGAAGCAGCTGATCGCCAACGCCGCTCTCGCGCCGCCGGTGCTGGTCAGTGCGCGTCGAAGAACGACTTGACGGCGTAGAGACAGAAGGGGGGCACCAGCCCGGCGTGATAGTCGGTGAGCACGGCGCTCGCGCCGCCGTCGGTCGCGCCGCCGGCAATGGCGGATGCGGCGACGGCGGCCTTGGCCGCGGCGAAGCCCTGCTTGAGGGTGGCATAAGGATCGTTGGCGCCGACCGCGGAATCCACATCCAGCACCGTCACCTGCGCGCCTGGCGCGTGCGCGGCCCAGTAGCCCTGCATGAGCTGGGTATCGAGGTAGAACACCTCCGGGTCGTTGTCGCCGCCGCAGAGCAGCACCGGGACCGTGGGGTTGAAGTTGCGCAGGTCGTTTTTCGCAAGATCCTGCCGCAGCCCGTTCGCCGCTCCCGAAGGCGGCACATCGGTGGTGGTGTTGGGGAAGCCGCCATCCGGATGCGCCTGCGCGTCCTGCAGGTAACTCAGGCGGTAGGCGTTGGTCACGAGCGGGCTCGGGCCGAATCCCTGGGCGAAGGCGGGCGCGAGACTGGCCGGCGTCGTCGCGGGAGTCATCGAGGCGTACTGCGGCGCTGGCGGCGTGTTGCTGAACAGAGCGTATTGCGGCAGCAGGCCCTGCGCGTAGAGGTCGGCTCTCGTCGTGGTGGTGGGCAGCAGCGAGCCGATGTTGGTCGCGTACTGCGGCGAGAAGACATCCGTCGCATTGGTGTACACGTTGCCGTACGAATGCTGATACGCGGAGACGACGAGCGTGAAGTTGATGGTTGCGCCCCCGTCCACCTCGCCCATGAAGATCGCGTCCGCGAATGAAGAGAGGGCGTAGGGTCCCGACATCGGGCCGGCCGCCGTGACGCTCATGCCGGCGGACTGCATGGCGCGCAAGGTTGCAAGCGCCACGTATCCGCCTTGGGAATACCCCGTGACGAACAGCTTGTTGCCGCCGCTCGCGCCCACCGCGGAGAATGCGCTGCGCGCCGCGGTGAGCGCGTTCATCATGTCCTGCGACTGCTGGTCGGCGACGAGATAGGGATGATAGGGAAGGCTCGAGGTGTCGTATCCCGCATAGTTCGGGGCGACCACGATGTATCCCTGGGCGGCGAATACCGCTGCGAGCAGCGCGCCCTCGGGGTTGCCCGCGAGATCGGCGATGTTGTAGGACTTCTCGGCCGAGGTGCCGTGCGCATAGAGCACGACCGGCCGCGCGCCGTGACACGATGGGTCGAGCCCGCCGGGCACCATCAGGGCGCCCGACGCGGTGGTCGGCTCGCTCTTGCCGCCCGCCGTCTCATACTGCAAGTGGTAGACATCGACGGAGCAGACCGGGCTGAAGGCGAGCTTCAGGAGCTGCGCCTGGTCGCTGTTGCCGCTCAGCATCGAGAGCAGGTCGGAGACCGAGTAGGACCCGGTCTTCTGCGGCGGGCTCTGCAGCAGCTGCCCTGGCTGCGGAGTCGGGGGCATCGACGAGCCCGAGGAGCCGGACGAGCCGAAGACCTTGACGTGGCAGGCCGCGAGCAGGACCGCCGCGGCGGCAACGGCCAGAATCGGAGCGGAGCGGATCATGGAAACCCTCCGTAGAGCGCCGCTTCGCCGCCTGCGGCCGCCAGGGAGCGACCGCCGCTGCACGCGCGCGAAGCGCGGCTGGGCCCACTGGTGCGGCCCTCTGGTAGGAACCCGCGAGAGCTGTAGAAGTTCGCGCCTCAGCCCCGCCGCATCAGCTCCGCGAGCGCCGACCGCAGGTCGCGCATGCGCGGCGGCTTGTTGAGAACACGATCGACGTGCGGCGGGACCTGATTCTCCGCGGTGAGCCGCTGACCCCAGCCGGTGAGCAGGACCACGGGTGTGTCGGGCGACGCCGCCTTGATCGCGGCGGCGACCCGCCGGCCATCGACATAGGGCATGCCGAGGTCGGTGATCACCAGCTCGAACGGCTGGCCGCCGGCTGCCGCCGCCTCGAACGCCTCGATGCCCGCCTGCCCACCCTCCGCCGCCGCGACCCGATGACCGTCGCCGCGCAGGGCTTCCCGCAGCGACTCGATGATGAGCGGGTCGTCATCCACGATGAGGATGCGCAGCGGCCGCAGCGGCAGGCCGAGCGCGAGCTGCCTGCCCGTCTCATCGGCCGAGCGCGGCGCGGCCGGAAAGACGATCCTGACCGTGGTGCCCTTCCCCGGGGCGCTGTCGATCTCGAGCCCGGCCCCATGGCGGCGGGCCATGCCGTACACCATGGCGAGCCCCATGCCCGTACCCCGCTCGCCCTTGGTGGTGAAGAACGGCTCGAGACAGCGCCGGCGCGTTTCCTCGTCCATGCCGACGCCGGTGTCCGAGACCTCCAGACACACGGCCTCGGCCGGCGGCTCCGCCGTGGCGCCATCCGGTGAGCCGGCCTCGTGAGTGGCCTGCCGCGCGGCCCTGGCTGTCCTCACGGTGAGAGTCCCGCCGTCGGGCATCGCGTCCGCCGCGTTGAAGATGAGATTGGTCAGGGCGTCGCGGATCTCGTTCTCGGCACCCATGATGGCCGCCGGCGGCTGTGCAAGGTCCGTATGCAGCTCGATGACGGCGCCCCGCTCCTGGGGCAGATCGCGCCACCGCGCCTGTGTGAGCTCGAGCACTCCGCGGATCAAGCGGTCGAGCTCGATCCTCGCGAGCGCCGCCTGACCCTCCTGCGGCCGGTAGAACTCGCGCATGCGGCTCACGGTTCTCGCCACATCATGTATCGCCGTCTGAATCGTCGTCAGGTAAGCGCGCGCGCGCTCGCTCAGGGCCGGCTCCCGCTCCAGCAGCGACTCGGTGTAGAGCGCGATCGGGGAAATCGCGTTGTTGATGTCGTGCGCGACGCCGCTCGCCATCTGCCCGAGCGCGCGCAGCCGCTCCTGCTGCACCACGGCCTCCTGGCTCTGGCGCAGGTTCTCGTAGGCCTGCTGCAGAGCATCGTAGAGCTGCGCCTGATGGGCCGCCAGAGCGACGTGCTCGCTCAATTGCCGCAGAAACTCGCAGTCGGCGCTGCTGAACGACTCCGGCTCGCGCCGTGCGGCCACGAGGACGCCGAACACCCGGCTCTCCGCACGCAGCGGCGCGGCTACGAGGGAGCGCAAGCCACCTTTCGCCAGCGTGCCGGGAAACGGGAACGGGCTGCCGCTGATGTCGGCTTCGTAGACCAGCTCGCCGCGCACGCAGCGGCTCAGGCCGTTGCGGTCCACCGGCACCCGGGCCTTCTCCGTCAGCGCCAGCTCGAGCGCGGTCTCCCGGCTGCGCGCGCCGACGCTGGTGACGGTCAGCAGCTCCTCCTGCGGATCGTAGAGACAGACGCAGCCGAAATCGATGGGCACGTCTTCCTCGAGATGGCGGATCACCACCTGGAAGATGCTGCGCAGGTCCTGCCGCTCGCCCACCGCGCGCGTGATCCGGTGCAGGAGGTCGAGACGGGACAGCTGCCGCTGCAGTCTCACGCCCACCGCCTTGCGCTCCGCGATGTCGGTCGTGAGCTGATCCAACATGTGGTTGAATGCGTCGGTCAGGGCGCCGAGCTCGTCGTTGCCGAGCTTCGGAGCCCGCACGCTGTAGTCTCCCTTCTCGGAGACCGCGAGCGCCGCGCGTCCCAGCGTCTGCACCGGCCTCGATATCTGCTGTTGCAGAGAGCGCCCGAGAAGATAAGCCAGCAGCATCGCGACGGCCGTCATCCCCGCGGCGATCAGGGCGTAGAGGCCGATCTGGTGGTGCATCGACGCCAGATCCCATCGCAGATAAAGCGTGCCGAGCCGGTTGTTGCCGCCCTGACGGATCGGCTGGTAGTCGACCAGGCCCCCGGCCTCGAATCGCAGGCCGTCGCCCTGCGGATGGGCCGGCCAGGCGCCCGGGGATGCATTCGCCGGATAGTGCGCGAAGAGCGTGCCTCGCGCGTCATAGACGGCTGCTGCGGTGATGCGCCGTTCCGCATGCAGCGCCGCGAGCACGTCCGTCTCATCGGACGGATTGTCGAAAGCGACCGCCGCCGTGCTGTTGCTCGCTATCACCTCGCCGAGCGTCTGCACGGTGCGCCGCGCGGCGGCGCGATAGCCCTCGTATTGGTACCCGATGAAGGCGGCGCAGGTGAGCGCCAGCACCGCGCCGCTCGTCACGAGGAGCATGGTCATCAGCTTGCGCCGGATGGGCATGTTCCGCAGCGGCACCGCTAGCCCTCCTTGGGCGCGGCGGGCGCCGCGGCGCGCAGCAGCTTGGAGCTCAGGGTGAGGCCGGCGGCCCGCGCCGCCTGCGCGTTGATGCGCAGCCGCACGTGGTGGTCGAGCAGCACGAAGCGGATCATGCCGCCGCGGCGCGCGAAGTGATCCAGGTCGCTCACGGTGAGGACGTAGCGTCCCTGGAGCGCGCTCAGGATCTGCGGCAGCTGCTGCGCCTCGGAGGAGCTGATGTAGAGGATGTGGCACT